>JANXUA010000056.1 GCA_025352085.1 Caulobacteraceae bacterium
GTGCCGGAGCGCGCCCTTGATCAGAGGGACCAGCTGTGCCTTGTCGCCGGAAAATCCACGACCAACAAAGGTCGCGCCCAGCTGCAGGGCCAAAGCCACCAGTTCGATGGGCTGATCAGTGTTGATCACGCCCTTTTTCGACTTCGAACCGGCGTCGGAAGTGGCCGAGAACTGGCCCTTGGTCAGTCCATAAACACCATTGTTTTCAACAATATAGGTCATGTTGACGCCGCGCCGGATCGAGTGGGCGAATTGACCCAGACCGATCGATGCGCTGTCGCCGTCGCCCGAGACACCCAGATAGATCAGCTCGCGATTGGCGAGATTGGCGCCGGTGAGCACAGAAGGCATGCGGCCGTGCACGCTGTTGAAACCGTGCGAGGCGCCCAGAAAATAATCGGGTGTTTTGGACGAACAGCCGATTCCCGACAGTTTGGCCAAGCGGTGCGGCGGCAGATCAAGATCGTAACAGGCCTGGATGATCGCCGCCGAGATCGAGTCATGCCCGCACCCGGCGCACAGGGTGGACACCTTGCCTTCATAGTCGCGGCGGGTGAAGCCCAGACCATTGGGCTTGAGCAGAGGGTGATGCAGGCGCGGCTTGGCGATGAAGGTCATTGCGCGGCCTCCGCCAGGCCGGCGGCGTCGGCGGCGGCGCGCATGCGGTCCTTGATTTGATGGGTGATGAAGCGGGCGGTGATGGGCGAGCCATCATAGTTGAGCACGCTGGGCAGCTTGGCCGGATCGATCCCCCCCTCCGTGGTGATCAAAGTGCGCAATTGCGCATCGCGATTCTGTTCGACAACGAACACCGTTTCGTGCGCGGCGATGAAGGCGAAGACTTCGTCGGCGAACGGAAAGCCGCGAACGCGCAGGGCGTCGATGTGGATGCCGTCGTCCTCGAGCGAAAGCAGGGCTTCGTTCATCGCCGGACTGGTCGAGCCGTAATAGATCACCCCGAGCGGCGTCTTGCGCGCGGCGGGACGTGGGACGGGCGACGGAATTAGAGTCTTGGCCGTCTCGAACTTGTGGAGAAGGCGCTCCATGTTGGCGACATAGATCGGGCCCTCTTCACTGTAGCGGGCGTCCGGATCACGCGAGGTGCCGCGGGTGAAATAGCCGCCGCGGCTGGGATGGACACCCGGCAGGGTGCGATAGGCGATGCCGTCGCCGTCGATGTCGCGATAGCGGGCGAAGGGCTCGCCGGCTTCAAGGGCGTCGTGACCCATCACCTTGCCCCTATCCAGACGGCGCGCGTCGTCCCAGACAAACGGGCGGCACAGCCATTCGTTCATGCCGATATCCAGATCCAGCATCACGAAAATCATGGTCTGCAACCGGTCGGCCAGATCGAACGCCAAGGCGCCCATCTCAAAGCACTCGGTCGGATCTTCCGGAAACAAGAGGACGTGCTTGGTGTCGCCATGCGAGGCGTAGGCGGCGCTAAGAATGTCCGATTGCTGGGTGCGCGTGGGCATGCCGGTGGACGGGCCGCCGCGTTGAACATCGAAAATCACCGCTGGAATTTCGGCAAAGTACGACAGGCCGACGAATTCCTGCATCAACGAAATGCCGGGACCCGACGTGCAGGTGAAAGCGCGCGCGCCGTTCCATCCGGCTCCGACCACTATGCCGATCGACGCGATCTCGTCCTCGGCCTGGACGATGGCGTAACGCGCCTTGCCCGCCTCATCGAGGCGATGGTCGGCGCAATAACCCATGAAGGCTTCCGCCAGTGAGGTTGACGGGGTGATCGGATACCAGGCGCACACCGTCGCCCCGCCATAAACCGCGCCCAGGGCCGCGGCGCTGTTGCCCTCGATATAGATTCGGTCGCCGACGGCGTCGGCGCGGCGCACCTTCAATCGCACCGAACTGATCAGATCCTGAGCGTGCTCGCGACCCATGGCGAGGGCTTCGAGATTGGGACGGATCAGCTTGTCCTTGCCCTTGAACTGCTCGGCGATCAGGACCTCATTGACGGCCGGATCGATCCCGAGCAGGGCGGAAAGCGCGCCGACGTAGATGATATTCTTGAACAATTGCCGCTGGCGCGGATCGCTGTAGGCGGCGTTGCAGATCGCCGTCAGCGGCATACCCAGGAGGGTGATGTCGTCGCGCACGCCCTCATGCGGCAACGGCTTGGTGGAGTCGTAGAACAGATAGCCGCCCGGTTCGATCGAGGCGACATCCTTGGCCCAGGTCTGGGGGTTCATCGCCACCATCAGATCGACGCCGCCGCGACGGCCCAGATGGCCGGCTTCGCTGATCCGCACTTCGTACCAGGTCGGCAGGCCCTGGATATTGGACGGGAAGATGTTGCGCGCCGACATCGGCACGCCCATCCGCAGGATCGACTTGGCGAACATGCCGTTGGCGCTGGCCGAGCCGGAGCCGTTGACGTTGGCGAACTTGACCACGAAATCGTTGACCGCCGCCAGGGGCGACGGATGGGCCCTGCGCGCCAGGGGTTGAACTATCTGCTGCATGCATGCTCCGCGTGCGTCATTTCGAGAAGGAATTGGCGCATATCCCATGCACCCGTCGGACAGCGCTCGGCGCACAGCCCGCAGTGCAGGCACACGTCCTCGTCCTTAACCATGATACGCCCGGTCTTGAGCGAATTCGAGACGTAAAGGTCCTGGGTCAAATTGAGCGCCGGCGCGCTGAGGCGCCCCCTCACCTCGCCTTCCGTCCCGTTGTCGGTGAAGGTGATGCAGTCCATCGGGCAGATGTCGACGCAGGCGTCGCATTCGATGCACAGGGGCTCGGCGAAGACGGTTTCGACATCGCAATTGAGGCAGCGTTGCGCCTCCTTGAAGCCGACTCCGGCATCGAAACCCAGTTCGACCTCCAGCTTTACGTTGCCGAGGGCCTCGCGCTTGTCGCGCAGCGGAACGCGATGGCGCACGGCGTTGGAGATGTCGTTGTCATAGCTCCATTCGTGAATGCCCATTTTCTGGCTGACCAGAGTGACGCCCGGCGCGGGGCGAACAGACACGTCCGCGCCCTCGCAGAACTTGTGGATCGAGATCGCCGCGTCGTGACCGTGCGCCACCGCCCAGATGATGTTCTTGGGTCCAAACGCAGCGTCGCCGCCGAAAAACACCTTCGGATTGGTCGAGGCGAAGCTGACCTCGCTGACCACCGGCATGTTCCATTCGTCGAAGTCGACGCCGACATCGCGCTCGATCCACGGAAAGGCGTTTTCCTGACCGACCGCCACCAGCACGTCATCGCAGGCGTGGTGCACGTCGCTCTCGCCGGTGGGAACCAGCTTGCGGCGCCCTTTGTCGTCGATCGCCGCTTCCACCACCTCGAAGGTGACGCCGGTCAAGCGGCCGTTGTCGTGCGTGAAGGCCTTGGGAACCAGAAAGTTGAGGATGGGAATATCCTCATGCATGGCGTCTTCCTTTTCCCAGGGCGACGCCTTCATTTCCTCAAACCCCGAGCGCACGATGACCTTGACGTCCTCGCCGCCGAGACGCCGCGAGGTGCGGCAGCAATCCATCGCGGTGTTGCCACCACCCAATACGATGACCCGTTTGCCGATCTTCTCGACATGGCCGAACGAGACGCTGGACAGCCAATCGATGCCGATATGGATATTCGCAGCCGCCTCGGCTCGGCCCGGCAAATCAAGATCGCGCCCGCGTGGGGCGCCCGATCCGATGAAGACGGCGTCATAGTCCTGCGCCAGCACCGTCTTGAGGCTGTCGACCCGTTCGCCCAGCCGCATGACCGGACCCAGGCCAGTGATATAGCCGACCTCCTCGTCGATCACCGATTCCGGCAGGCGGAAACGGGGAATCTGGCTGCGGATCATGCCGCCGGCCTTTGGATCGGCGTCGTAGATCACGATTTCATAGCCCATCGGGGCCAGATCGCGCGCGACGGTCAGAGACGCCGGCCCGGCGCCGATGCAGGCGACGCGTTTGCCATTTCGTATGGCCGACGGTTTGGGCAGCCGATCGTCGATGACGTCCTTGTTATCGGCCGCCACCCGTTTCAGCCGGCAGATGGCGACCGGTTCGTCCTCCACCCGGACACGCCGACAGGCCGGCTCGCACGGCCGATCGCAGGTCCGTCCCAAAATGCCCGGGAAGACATTCGATTTCCAATTGACCATGTAGGCGTCGGTATATCGCCCCTCGGCAATCAGACGGATGTACTCCGGCACGGGGGTGTGAGCCGGACAGGCCCACTGACAATCGACAACCTTGTGAAAGTAATCGGGCGCCTCGATATCCGTAGGCTGCAACGCGACAATCCCTCCCTGCCATCCCCCGGTTCGCCGCTGCGCGGGGGCACAAGCCGGCGCGGCGAACAGACGTTTGAGTCTTGGTCTTACGGTGATTGCGTTTAGGGCGCCAGTCTTACGATTTGGTGATTTTTTCAGCGGGTACATTGTCCTCGTGCCGCTGACCACCCGCATGCAGCGCCGCCTCGAATGCCTCATCGCTGATGGCGTTGCGCCCGACCAGGACGCTGCACTTGACGTGGTCGGTGACGTAGGCGCCCGTCGCGCCCGCCCACCAGCGATGCAAAAAGCTCTTCTTGCGCTGACCCAGGACCACCAGATCGGCGTGGACCTCCCTGGCGAAGGCCCCGATCTGCAGCGCCGGCTCGCCGACCACCAACTTGGCGACCGGCTCCATTCCCAGTTGCGTCAGCGCCTCGACACCCCGCGCCAGCAGAGCCTTGTAGGTTTTCAGCTGTTGGTCGGCCAGCATGCTGGTGGTGTTTTCACCCATCATCAAGCCTGCTGACTCAGGCAAGATCGACAGGAGAAAGACGTGGGCGCCGCAGCGTTTGGCCAGCAGAGCGCCCTCGCGAAGGGCGATCATGCCCTCGCGCGTGCCATCATAGGCCAGCAGGATTCGTTTATACATGATCAACGCCTCCCAACGCGTCCGTCATGTGCACAGAGAGCGAAGCCACGACCGACGTCAAGGGTGGGGGACGGTGGCTTTGGGCCAGTCGGCCGCGCTGGTGGCGGCGTAGAGCTGGACCACGTCGAGCAGTCGACGGCCCTGAGAATCGATCCGGTTCAACCGGGCGCGGTTCAGTTGCAGTTGCGCCTGGGCGACCGCCAGGCGCGCGCCGCCGCCAAGGTCATACGCCGATTGGGCGTCGCGCAGACTCGATTGCGCCTGGGTCTCGACGCGTGTGTCCGCCGCCGCCAATTCATCGTCGTGGGCGAGGGCCGTCATCACGTCGGCGACTTGGCCAAAGGCGGTCAGAACCGTCTGGCGGTAGTGGGCCAGCGACACGCGCGCCTGAGCCTCGGCTGCGCGCATCTGAGCCCGGATGGCCCCGCCGTTGAAAATTGGAGTGGTCAGTTTTGGGCCGAAACTCCATCCCGAGGCGCCGTAACCGAACAGGGATCCTGGGGTCAGCGCCGTCTGGGCAAAGTCCGCGGTCAAGCGAATGTCCGGATAAAGCTGCGCGGTCGCCACGCCGATCCGTGCGGTATCGGCGTGCAGATCCGCCTCGGCGGCCAGAATGTCCGGACGCTGGCGCACCAGCGACGAAGGCAGGCTCACCGGAATTTGGGCCGGCGGCGTGAAGCCCGAAAAGGCGAAGTCCGGCGCCGTCCACTGGGCCGGCGGTTGTCCGACCAGAACCGCCAGGGCGTGACGCGCCAAGGCCAGGCTTTGGCGTAGCGCCGGCATGAGCGCCTCATCCTCGGCCAATTGTCTCCGCCCGCCGACGCCCTGCGCGGACGAAGACCCGCCGACCGCCTCGGCCTTGTCCTGTATGTCGATGATCGCCTGATCATCGATCGCAATGGCCTGCAGCGCCGCGATCTCGTCGCGCAGGCCGGCGATGCGCACCGCCTGCATGGCGACATTGCCGGTCAACGTGAGGTAGGCGGCTTCGGCGCGATAGCCCTGCGCCGCTTCGGCCGCCGCGGCGGCCTCGACCCCGCGCCGGGCGCCGCCAGCGAGATCCAGGTCATAGGACACCGCGCCGCCGACGCTGAACAGATTGACCGTTGGGCTCGGAAAGCCGGAAATGCCAAAGACGGAGGTGTTGATCCGGGTGCGGACGGCGCTGGCGACGCCTGTGACCACTGGCGATCGGGCGGCCTGCGCGTTCCGCGTCTCGGCGCGGGCGCGATCCAGGGTGGCCTCGGCCGCCGCGAGGGTCTGGTTGTCGCTAAGCACCTGCGTCATCACGACGTTGAGGTCCGCCGATCCGAGCGCATGCCACCACGGACCGGCCGGATGCGCGTCCGGCGTCAGGGTCAAGGCGGCCGGAACCGCGTCGCCGGCCATGGTGTAGGACGACGCCCGGAGCGCGGCCGGGCGGGTGAAGTTGGGACCGACCGTGACGCAGGCGTTCACGCTCAACGCCAGAACCGCGCCGACCGCCGCGCCGGGCGCGCGCCTATTCACTGAGCGCATGCACGGCCTCCGGCGCTCTTTTGGGCGGGCTCATAAACACCAGGAACGGTATGACCAGGAGCGTAACGATCATCATGAGTTTGAAGTCATCGATATAGGCGACCATGGCCGCCTGGCGGGTGATCTCGCCGTTGAGCGCTTGCAGTCCGCCCGACAACGGATCGAACAGGCCGGGAAACGCCGCGCCGACCACCGGATCCCCAGGCCGAACGTGCTCGACCATCGTTGAGTGGGTGATCGCCGAATTGTTGGTCCACACCGCCTGCATGACCGAAATGCCGACGCTGCCGCCCAGACTGCGCACCAGATTGTAGATCCCCGCCGCGTCGGCGCGGAACTTCGGATCGAGGGTCGAAAACGCCACCACGCTGAGCGGCACGAACACCAGGCTCATGCCAAAGCCCTGGACCAGACCGGACAAGATCATCGGCGTGGCCGTCATCGACAAGTCGAAATGGGTCATCATCCACAGCGCCACGGCGCTGAGGCTCAAACCGGTGAACAGGATCAGGCGGATGTCGATCTTGCCGATCAGCCGACCCACCACCAACATCGCGACGAACGTGCCCAGGCCGCGCGGAATGCCGACCAGCCCGCTCTCCAGCGCCGTATAGCCCATGTAGGACTGCATCATCGGCGGCAGCAGGGCCATCGACGAGAACATCATGATGCCGAGGAAAAAGGCGAACATGGCGCAGACTACGAAATTGCGATCATAGGCCAGGGCGCGCGGCACGAACGGATGACGCGCGCCAAAAGTCTGGACGACAAACACATACACCGAGACGACGGCGGTCACGGCGTAGGCCCACGCTTCCGTCGACGAAAACCAATCGATGGTCGGTCCGCGATCCAGCAGCAGCTGAAAGGCGCCGACCGCAACCGATAGTGAGCCAAAGCCGATGAAATCGAAGGGCCGCGACGGACCCTGCTCGTCGGGCGCCATGAACAGCCAGAGACCGGCGAGGGTCAGGCCGCCGACCGGCAGGTTGATGTAGAACACCCAGCGCCAGGTGAAATCATCGGTCAGCCAGCCGCCGAGCGTCGGGCCGATGATGGGACCCAGGATCATCGCCATGCCCCACACCGACATCACCTGACCGACCTGATTGGGGGGCCAGAGATCCAGAACCATGGCCTGCGAGAGCGGCATCAGCGAGGCGGCGAATACGCCCTGCAGCATGCGGAAAGCGACGATCTCGCCCAGATTGCCGGCCGCGCCGCACAGCATGGAGGCCACGGTGAACCCACCCACGGAAATCAGGAGCAGGCGCTTGCGGCCGATCCGCGCCGACAGCCAGCCGGCCATCGGCGTCATCACGGCGGTCGCGATCAGATAGGAGGTCAGAACCCAGGTGATCTGGTCGACCGACGCCGAAATGCTGCCCTGGATATGCGGCAGGGCGACATTGGCGATGGTGGTGTCGAGCGACGTCATCACCGTCGCCAGCATCATTGACACGGTGATCGGCAGTCTATTGGCGATGTCGGCCTGGGAGGTCATCGCCGCTAGCGCGCCGCGGCGCCCGCCGCGCGTACGTCCACCGTGACCGTCGCCGACAGGCCCGCCCGGCCAGCGACATCCGGCGGGGCCTTGTCGAAGGCGATGCGCACGGGCAGCCGTTGGGCGACCTTGACCCAATTGCCGGTGGCGTTCTGTGCCGGCAGAGCCGAAAATGCCGACCCCGCCCCCGGGCTGAAGCTGGCTACGTGACCGGCCAGGGTCTTGTTTCCCAGGGCGTCGACCTTGATCTTGACCGGTTGGTTGATGCGCATCTTGCGCAGCTGATCTTCCTTGAAATTCGCCTCGACCCACGGTTCGCCGTTGATCAGGAAAAATAGGGTCTGGGCCGGATTCACATAAGCGCCGACCTGAAGCTGGTCGACGCGGGTGACGATGCCGTCACGGGGAGCAACGACGACAGTGTGGGTAAGGTCCAGCTTAGTCGCCGCCTGAGCGGCCGTCGCCTGTAGCACGCCGGGATAGGCGTCGGGCGATTTGGCCGCGCCGCCGAGATTGGCCAGCGCCGTCGCCGTCTGCTGGCGGGCAACGACCACCTGATCGGCCGCCAGACCGGCGGCTTGCGCAGCCTGGGCCGCCTG
>JANXUA010000099.1 GCA_025352085.1 Caulobacteraceae bacterium
GTCGCGCGGCGCCGGATAGGTATCGTCAACCGGCCCGGTCGCGCTCCTAAGAACCTTCATGTCGGCGAATTCCGGCGCCCATTTGGTGATCGGGTCGGTGAGGGCAAGTTTGCCCGCCTCCATCAACATCAGGGCGGCGACCGAGGTGACCGGCTTGGTCATCGAGGCGATGCGAAACAGGGTGTCCCGCGTCATCGGCGTTTTCGACTCGCGGTCGCGCAGGCCGAGGGCGTCGAAGCGAACCTCCTCGCCCTTGCGCCAAACCAAAGTCACCGCGCCGGAAAGATCGCCCGCCTCGATTACGCCGTTCAGAATGCCGGGAATGGCCTCAAGGGCCTGCGCGTCAAACGCCGTTGGGGCCGCGACATTGCCGTCCATGGTGGATTCCTTACGTTTGGGTTTGTCGATCTATTTCGAGGGTAGGGGAAAGACGACGTCAAGCCCTTGCGCGCCCGGGGTCGGCGCCGATCATCCGCCCACCGCGACCGCCGACCCTCGGTTGCCACCCGTTTCTCGGTGATATAAGGCAAGCTTTATATTCTCAACCAGGACCGACGATTCCATGAACCCTTCACGGGCCAGCTACCTTTTTACCAGCGAAAGCGTTTCCGAAGGCCACCCGGACAAGGTCGCCGACCGCATCTCCGACACCGTCGTCGACGCCTTTCTGGCCGCCGATCCGGTGGCGCGCGTGGCGTGCGAGACCATGGTCACCACCAACCGCATCATCCTGGCCGGCGAAGTGCGCGGCCCGGCCGGCGTGATCGCGGGCCTGGAGGACAAGGTCCGCGCGGCGGTCAAGGACATCGGCTATGAGCAGCACGGTTTCCATTGGGAAACGGCCGACTTCACCTGCCACCTGCACAGCCAGTCGAGCGATATCGCCATGGGCGTCGACGCCGCCGGCAATAAGGACGAGGGCGCCGGCGATCAGGGCATCATGTTCGGCTATGCCACCAATGAGACGCCCGAACTGATGCCGGCGACCCTGCAATATTCGCACAACATCCTCAAAGTCCTGGCCGACGCCCGGCACGCGGACCGCAATATGGGGCTGGAGCCCGACGCCAAGAGCCAGGTCACCCTGGTCTATGAACACGGCAAGCCGGTGCGCGCGACCTCGATCGTGCTCTCAACCCAGCACCGCGACGGCCTGACCCCCGCCGACATCAGCGCCATCGTCAAACCTTACATCCTCAAGGTCCTGCCGGGAGGTTTCGTCACGCCCGAAACCCACTGGCACATCAACCCGACCGGCAATTTCGTGATCGGCGGGCCAGACGGCGACTGCGGTCTGACCGGGCGCAAGATCATCGTCGACACCTACGGCGGCGCGGCGCCGCACGGCGGCGGGGCCTTTTCCGGCAAGGATCCGACCAAGGTCGACCGCTCCGCGGCCTACGCTTGCCGGTATCTGGCCAAGAACGTCGTCGCCGCCGGCCTCGCCGACCGTTGCACCATCCAGATCGGCTACGCCATCGGCGTCTCTCACCCCTTGAGCTTCTATGTCGACCTGCACGGCGCCGACACGGTCGATCCAGCGAAACTCGAAACCGTGTTGCCGCAGATGATCGGCGGCGCGACGCCGCGGGCGATCCGCGAGCACCTGGGTCTCAATCGCCCGATCTACGCCCGCACCGCCGCCTATGGCCATTTCGGCCGCGCCCCGGAAGCCGATGGCGGCTTTTCGTGGGAGAAGACCGACCTCGCCGACGCCCTGCGCGCGGCGTTCTGAAGGATATGAGCATGACCACCCGTCAGACCAAAGCCATTCTGTGCGGCTTCGCCGTCGGCCTGATCACCGCCCAATCCGTCTGGGCGGCGGGCGAAGCGGCGCCGGCGCCCGTCGCCGCGCCGGCCCAGCCCGCCATGACCGGCCCCCTTGTCCCCGGCGTCTGTCTCCTGAGCAACCAGGGCGTTGTCTCGCGCGCCAAGATCGGCGTCGCCGCCTCGGCCAGGCTGGAGCAGCTGACCCATGCCTCGCAGACCGAATTGAACGGCGAAAAAGCCAGCCTCGAAGCGCGGGCCAAGGCGCTCAGCGCCAAGCGCGCCACCCTGCCGCCGGCGCAGCTGCAGGCCCAGGGCCAGGCCCTCAACCAGCGCTACCAGGCCTTGCAGGCGCAAGCCTCCGTACGCTCGGGTCAGCTTGACGCCGCCCGCGCCAGGGCCACCGCCCGGGTGATCGACGCCGCCCAGCCCTTCGTCGTCCAGGCCTTCGCGGCCCACGGCTGCGGCCTGCTTCTTGCGCGCGAAGCGGTGCTCGGCGGCAATCTCGGCAATGACCTGACCGGCGAAGTCGTCACCGCCATGGACGCCAAGGCCACGCCGATCGCGATCGAGCTGGAGCCGGCGCGCTAGTCGCGCTCTTGCCTCCCCTTTACGGGGAGGGTGGCTTGGCGCAAAGCGCCAAGACGGGTGGGAAAGGTTCCTGAAGCGCGAAGGAGCAATGGGCGGCGCCAAGAGCCCCACCCCGCTCGCTGACGCGAGTCGCCCTCCCCATGAAGGGAGGGATAAATTCAGCACGGATCGTTCGCGCCTAGGCCACGGCGTCGAGGTACTCGACCGACGGCGCGGCGGCCATGCACGGGCCCATCTTGCGGCCCAGCTCGCGGAAATAGTCGGTCTTTCCGTGCGCCTCGAGGGCGGCCTGATCCTGGTAGAGTTCCATCACCTTGTAGATGTTGGCGTCGGTGCGGCTCTTGGTCAGTTGATAGAGAAGATTGCCCGGCTCGTTCGCGCGCACCTTCGCGGCGAGTTCCTGGAAAATCGGTTCAAACTCCGCGCCCTTGCCGTCCTGAACCGTGAGGGTCGCCACAATGCCGATCATTTTTCGTTCCTCCCAAAGGTATTGTCGAAATCCATCTAGGGGGCGGCCGCCGTCAGAGGCAAGCGTGACGTAAAGGCAAGCTCAGTTGTTTTGAAACCCGCCCACCCGACGATCCCGCTCGATTTTTGCCCTGAGGTCGGTCACAAGACCCCGGCCATGAAATTTCTCGACCAATGCAAGATCTATATCCGCTCGGGCGACGGCGGCGGCGGGGCGGTGTCGTTTCGGCGCGAGAAGTTCATCGAATACGGCGGTCCGGACGGCGGCGATGGCGGACGGGGCGGTGACGTGTGGATCGAGGCGGTCGATGGCCTCAACACCTTGATCGACTATCGCTATCACCAACATTTCAAGGGCAAGACCGGCACCCACGGCATGGGGCGCAATCGCACCGGCGCCAACGGCGAGGACGCCGTGCTCAAAGTGCCGGTGGGAACGCAGGTGTTCGAAGAGGATCAGGAGACCTTGATCGCCGACCTCGCCCACGAGGGCGATCGCATACGACTGGCCGCCGGCGGCAACGGCGGTTTCGGCAACGCCTATTTCAAAGGCCCGATCAACCAGGCCCCCAAGCGCGCTAATCCGGGATTGCCCGGCGTGGACATGTGGATCTGGCTGCGCCTCAAATTGATTGCCGACGTCGGCCTGGTCGGCCTGCCCAACGCCGGCAAGTCCACCCTGCTAGCCGCCTCGTCCGCCGCCACGCCCAAGATCGCCGACTATCCCTTCACGACCCTGGTTCCCAACCTCGGCGTCGTCGATCTGTCTTCGAACGAGCGCTTCGTCATGGCCGACGTGCCGGGCCTGATCGAAGGCGCGTCCGAGGGGCTCGGGCTAGGCGTGCGGTTCCTCGGGCATATCGAGCGCACCGCCGTCCTCATCCATCTGCTGGACGCCACCACCGAAAATCCGGTCGCCGACTGGCGCGTCATTCGCCACGAGCTGAAAGCCTACGGCGAAGGCATCGAAGACAAGGCCGAGCTCATCGCCCTCAACAAGGTCGACGCCCTGGACGCCGAGGCGCGGAAAAAACTGGCCGCCAAGGTGAAGCGGGCCTCAGGCCAGGCGCCGCATCTGATCTCCGCCGTCTCCGGCGAAGGGGTGCGCGATCTTCTGCGCGCCGCCCACGGCAAGATTCTCGAGCGGGATCGACCGCGCGCGGAGGACGCGCCGCCCGAGGACTGGCGGCCGTGAGCCCGCTCGCCGGCGCGCGCCTGATCGTGATCAAGGTCGGCTCGGCCCTGTTGGTCGACGCCGACACCGGCGCGGTGGACCGCGTCTGGCTGACCGCCTTCGCCGCCGACCTCGCCCGACTGCGCGCGCGCGGTCAGAGAGTGGCGCTGGTGTCGTCCGGCGCCGTCGCCCTCGGCCGAGCGCGGCTCGGCCTGCGTCGCCGTGCGCTCAGCCTCGCCGAAAAGCAGGCCGCCGCCGCCGCCGGACAGTCCCTGCTGATGCGCGCCTGGGAAGAATCCCTGGAACCGCACGACCTGCGCGCCGCGCAGATCCTGCTGACCCCCGACGACACCGAAGTGCGTCGCCGGTTCCTCAACGCCCGCGCCACCCTGGAGACCCTTCTCGATCTCGGCGCCATCCCGGTGGTCAACGAAAACGACACCGTCGCCACCGAAGAGCTGCGGTACGGCGACAACGACCGCCTCGCCGCTCGTGTGGCGCAGATGACCGGCGCCGACCTGCTGGTTCTGCTGTCCGACGTCGAGGGCCTTTACACCGCCGACCCGCGTCGTTCGCCCGACGCGCGGCATCTGCCCCGCATCACCACCATCACCGCCGAAATCGAAGCCATGGGCGGCGAGGCCAATCACGCGGCCGGCGTCGGCAGCGGCGGCATGAAGACCAAGATCGCGGCCGCGCGCATGGCCGCCGCCGCCGGCTGCGCCACCCTGATCGGTCTGGGCGGCGTGCCGGCGCCGCTGCAGGCCCTGGAAGACGGCGCGCTCTGCACCCTGATCGACCCGGTCGACACCCCCGCCGCCGCCTACAAGACCTGGATCGCCGGATCGCTGGCGCCGCAAGGCGTGGTGGTGGTGGACGACGGCGCCGCGCGGGCCCTGCGAGCGGGCAAGAGCCTGCTCGCCGCCGGCGCCCGCGCGGTGGAAGGTCGCTTCGGCAAGGGCGACGCGGTGGTGGTGCGCGACGGGCGCGGCCGCGAAATCGCCCGCGGCCTGACCCGTTATGACGCCGCCGACGCGGTCGCCATTCTCGGTTTGCGCTCGGGCGACATCGAGGCGACGCTCGGTTGGGCGGCGGGCCCGCTGATCCACGCCGACGACCTCGCCCTCGCCCATGGCGAAGCCGAGGCGGGTTAGGCGTGCGCGGGGCCGCCTCGCCCGGACTGCGACCCGGCTTCTTCCTCGCGCCCGGCATGCGCGTGGGGCTGTACGGCGGCTCGTTTGATCCGGCCCATGCGGGCCATCTGCACGTCGCGGAGACGGCGCGGCGAAGGCTCGGATTGAATCGGGTGCTGTGGTTGGTCGCGCCGCAAAACCCTTTGAAGACGCACCGGGCCAGTGCGCCGCTCGCGGCGCGTCTGGCCGGCGTTCGCCGTCTGGCGCGAGGCCCGTCGATGCGGGTGACGGACATCGAGGCGCGGCTCGGCCTTACCTACACCATCGACACGGTGCGCTGGTTCAAGCGGCGGTTTCCCGGCGTCCGGTTCGTGTGGATCATGGGCGCCGACAGTCTGGCCGGGTTTCATCGCTGGAAGGGTTGGGCCGATCTGATGCGCGAGGTCCCCGTAGTCGTGGTCTCGCGGCCGACCATCGCCGTGCGCAGTCGCTTTTCGCCCACGGCCCGGCGGTTCGCCTTCGCCAGGCGCGCGGCCCTCGCCGGCGCCCATCCGCCGGCCTGGTCCTATCTGACCGCCCCCTTCCACGGCGCCTCGTCGACCGCCCTGCGCAATAGCCCCTGACCGCGACGCGTTAACGTGATAGGCTTGTCGTTCAACAGTCGTGCACAGGAGCCTCCGCTGAACCCCGATTCCGCCCCTTTGGGGACGCCCGACGACACCGTCCGCGACCACACCGACCTTGAGGCGATGATCCTCAGCCGCCTGGACGACGAGAAAGCCCATGACATCATCTTCATCGATCTGAAGGGCAAGAGCTCCTTCGCCGATGGCCTCATCGTGGCTTCGGGCCGCTCGCACCGCCATGTCGGCGCCATCGCCGACCATATTCTGCGCATGCTGAAAGACGTCGGCCACGGTCGGGCCAAGGTCGAGGGTCTGCCGCACTGCGACTGGGTGCTGATCGACGCCGGCGATCTGGTCATCCACCTCTTCCGCCCCGAAGTGCGCGGTTACTATAATCTGGAAAAGATCTGGGCGATCGATTCGCCCCACCGCATGGCGGACGCCTAAGCTAGAGCCTGATGTGTTCGCACGGAACAGATGCAAACGCTGAATCAGGCTCTCCACTTTTGACTCTAGAGCAAATTATCCCCGTTCAGACAAAGCCGTATGAACGGGGTTGGCTCTAGCGTGAGGATCACCCTCTATTGCGTCGGCAAGCTGGGGTCCGCACCCGAACCCGTGCTCGCCAAGGACTACGCCGCCCGCGCCACCGCCGCCGGACGGGCATTGGGCCTCGGTCCCGTAGAGATCGTCGAGGTCGAAGCGCGAAAATCCGGTAAGGCCGCCGAAGGCGAAGCCCTGCTCGCCCGGCTGGACGGCGATCGCCTGATCGCCTGCGACGAACATGGCCCGACCCTCACCTCTCGTGAGTTCGCCCAACTGATCGCGCGTCTGCGCGACGACGGCGAGCGGCGTCTGGCCTTCGTCATCGGCGGCGCCGACGGCCTCGACCAGCACGTTCTCGCCGCCGCGCGGTCACGGATATCTTTCGGCGCCCAGACCTGGCCGCACGCCCTGGCCCGCGTGATGCTGGCCGAACAGGTCTACCGGGCGATCACCATCATCGGAGGATCGCCCTATCACCGTGATTGAATTTGCCGCACTCCCCAAGCGAACCAGTCAGGTATATAGGGGATTCAAACCGCCGTTCTTTCGGCGTGCTCTCCAGTCATGGCGGACCCATGCGTAAATATTTTCTGATCGGCGCTTCGGCGTTTGTCCTGGGCGCGGGGTCCATGGCCTATCTGGGCCAGGCGGCGCGAGCGACGCCGGAGCCGCGCGAGCAGACCTATCACATGCTCGAACTGTTCGGGAACGTGCTGGACACGGTCGAACGCCAATACGTCACGCCGGTAGACGACAAGAAACTGATCGAGGCGTCGCTCAAGGGCATGCTTTCCTCGCTGGACCCGCATTCCGACTATCTGACCCCCGAAGATTTCCAGGAGATGCAGGATACGACGCGGGGCGAATACGGCGGGCTCGGCATTGAGATCACCAGCGAGGACGGGGTGGTCAAGGTCATCTCGCCGATCGACGGCACGCCAGCGGCGCGGGCCGGCATCCAGGCGGGCGACTATATCACCTCCGTCAACGGCCAGAGCGTTCTGGGCCTGACGGTGACCGAGGCGGTCAAGCAGATGCGCGGCAAGGCCGGCGAAGCGGTCACTCTGACCATCGCCCGGGCCAAGACCGATCCGTTCGACCTGAAGCTGGTGCGCGAGATCATCCATCCCAAATCGGTGACGGCGCGCCTTGAGGGCGACTACGGCTATGTGCGTCTGGCCGGCTTCAATGAAAACGCCACTCAGGAAACCAAGGCGGCGATCGACGACCTGCGCGCCAAGGACAGCCATCTTAAGGGTCTGGTGCTTGATCTGCGCAACAATCCCGGCGGGCTGCTCTCCCAGTCGATCCGCGTCGTCAACTCCTTCATCGATTCGGGCGAGATCGTTTCGACGCGGGGGCGCACGTCCGACCTCTATCAGGAATTCAACGCCCGTCCGGGCTACAATCTGAGCGAGGGCAAGCCGCTGGTGGTCCTCATCAACGGCGGCTCGGCCTCGGCCTCGGAGATCGTCTCGGGCGCGCTTCAGGACTTGAAGCGGGCGACGCTGATCGG
>JANXUA010000150.1 GCA_025352085.1 Caulobacteraceae bacterium
TCGCGCCTGCGCGAGCGTAGCCAGACCGAGCGCCACGCGGTTTGGAAGCGGGCGAGATCCCTGCATTCAGCCGAGGGCAATCACCTGGCGAGAGCCATCGAGATGCTGGGCCTGCCCTATGCCGAGCCCGAACCCCTGGACGAGGCGGATCCGATGCTGGAGCGGATACGGGCGGTGTTCGCCACGCCGGCGGCGCGTTCGGCCGCGATCGAGGCCACCCTGGACGGTCTGCCGGCCATGGCCGGGATCGACACCCTGCTGCACGATCAGCTGGGCGAGGACTACCGCCGCAACCCCGCCGCCGTGCCCACGGCCCAGGCGCTGGTGGCCGAGCTGATGAGTGGGCTCGGTTATGTGGAAGCGGGCCGCAAGGATCTGCCCAAGCGCTGCGTGGCGAGGTCAGGCCTGTATTGGAAGCGTGGCTGAATATTCGTGGTTAGAGACGCAGCGCCATCAGCACTTCGTCGATGTAGCGATCACCAAGTTTGACCGCCTGGAGTTCAAACCCGTAGGCGATGAAGCCGAAGCTTTCATAGAACCGCTTCGCCCGGTGGTTGAAATCGCCAACTCCAAGTTCCAGCACCTCGATCCCGACCACCCGGGCGTGGGCGATGATGGTCTCGAACAACCGCCGCGCCGCGCCCGATCCGCGCGCCGCGGGACTGACAAACACACCCCAGATCATAGCCTTGTGCTCGACATTGGCGCCGACGAAACGGTCAAGGCCAGCCATGCCAACGCACTGGTCCTGGTCGAAAACACCCCAGACTGAACCAGAAGCGATGGCGGCGGTGAAATCCTCGCCACCGCGGGCCAGAGCGACGTCCAGCCGTTCGGCGAAGGCAGGAGGGTTGTCGGCTAGCGCCTCCAGGCGGATCGCGCGGAGAACGGAGGCTTCCTCGGGTAGCAATGGTCGGACTGTCAGGGACATGGTGATCGCTAGGAATATGGTCCGGACGGGCTGGCCTGGCTGGCGCCCCCACCACCGCTTCGCGGTCCCCCCCCATAAGGGGAGGAGAAAGGCGTTTCTCTTCCCCCGCTGGGGGAAGTCCCCCCGAAGAGGGGGGATGGGGGCTCCAGCCTGGCGGCAAAGTTCAGCCGCCGAAAGCCTTAGGCGTCGGCTTCGGCCGCTTGTTTGACCGTGAGGTCTTCGCCGGTGGTCTGATCGACGATCTTCATCGACAGGCGGATCTTGCCGCGATCGTCGAAGCCGAGCAGCTTGACCTTCACGGCCTGGCCTTCGGAAAGGATGTCGGAGACCTTGTTGACCCGCTCGCTGGCGATCTGGCTGACGTGAACCAGACCGTCCTTGGCGCCGAAGAAGTTCACGAAGGCGCCGAAATCGACCACTTTCACGACCTTGCCATCATAGATCTGGCCGACCTCGGGTTCCGAGGTGATCGAGCGGATCCAGTCGATGGCCGCCTTGATCTTGGCGCCGTCGCTGGCCGAGACCTTGACCGTGCCTTCGTCGTTGATGTCGACCTTGGCGCCGGTGACAGCCACGATCTCGCGGATCACCTTGCCGCCGGTGCCGATCACTTCACGGATCTTGTCGGTGGGGATGGTGATGGTTTCGATCTTCGGCGCGTATTCGCCGACGTCCGGACGGGCGCCGTCGATGGCCTTGGCCATTTCACCGAGAATATGCAGGCGGCCGCCTTTGGCTTGCTCGAGGGCCTTATGCATGATCGCTTCGGTGATGCCGGCGATCTTGATGTCCATCTGCAGCGAGGTGATGCCGTCGGCGGTGCCGGCGACCTTGAAGTCCATGTCGCCCAGATGATCTTCGTCGCCGAGGATGTCGGAGAGGACCGCGAAACCATCGGCTTCCAGGATCAGGCCCATGGCGATGCCGGAAACCGGCTTCTTCAGGGGGACGCCCGCGTCCATCAGCGCCAGCGACGAGCCGCACACCGAGGCCATCGACGACGAGCCGTTGGATTCGGTGATCTCCGAGACCAGACGCAGGGTGTAGGGGAAGTCTTCCGTCGACGGCAGCATCGGACGGATCGCCCGCCAGGCGAGCTTGCCGTGGCCCACTTCGCGGCGGCCCGGCGCGCCCATGCGACCGGTCTCCCCGACCGAGAACGGCGGGAAGTTATAGTGCAGCATGAACTTCTCGTAGTACTTGCCTTCCAGCGCATCGATCATCTGCTCGTCGTCGCCGGTGCCCAGAGTGGCGACCACCAAAGCCTGGGTTTCGCCGCGGGTGAACAGGGCCGAGCCGTGCGCGCGGGGCAGAACGCCCACTTCCGAAACGATCGGGCGGACGGTGTCGACGGTGCGCCCGTCGATGCGGATGCCGGTGTCGAGGATGTTGCGACGCACGACGTCGGCCTCAAGCTCCTTGAACACGGCGCCGAGCTTGGCGGCGTCGGGGCCGGTCGGATTGGCGTCGGACTTGGCGAACTTGGCGATGGCCTTGTCCTTGGCGACGTGGACCGCGTCCTGGCGTTGGCCCTTGGCGACGATCTTGTAGGCGGCGGCGAGATCCTTGCCGATCAGCTTTTTGATGTCGGCCTTGACCGCATCGGTGTCGTCCTGCGCAAATTCGAACGGCTCCTTGGCGGCGTGCTCGGCCAGTTCGATGATCGCCTCGATCACCGGCTGGATGGCGGCGTGACCGAACATCACGCCCTTGAGCACCTGATCTTCGTTCAGTTCCTGGATTTCGGATTCGACCATCATCACCGCGTCGCTGGTGGAAGCGACGATGAGATCCATTCTGGTCTCCTTCATCTGGTCCAGCGTCGGGTTGAGGACGTATTCGCCGTCGATCATGCCGACGCGAACGCCGCCGATCGGACCCATGAACGGCGCGCCGGAGAGGACGAGAGCGGCGGACGCCGCCACCAGGGCGACGATGTCGGGATCGTTTTCGAGGTCGTGGGCCAGGACGGTGGTGACCACCTGGACTTCATTCTTGAAGCCTTTGACGAACAGCGGCCGGATCGGACGGTCGATCAGGCGCGAGGTCAGGGTTTCCTTTTGCGATGGCGCGCCTTCGCGGCGCGGGAAGCTGCCGGGGATCTTGCCGGCGGCGTAGAACTTTTCCTGATAGTTGACGGTCAGGGGGAAGAAGTCCTGGCCGGGCTTGGCGGACTTGGCGAAGACCGCGGTGGCCAGCACCATGGTCTCGCCGTAGGTGGCCAAAACGGCGCCGTCGGCCTGGCGGGCCATGCGGCCGGTTTCGAGGGTCAGCTTTCGGCCGCCCCATTCAATGGATTTGCGACGAATATCGAACATGTGAGTGGTTTCTTTCTTCAATCCTTCCGGGCGTATTCCCAAAAGGGGCGGACAGGGGCGGCGGGTTTCTAAGCCGGATTTCCGTTAATCCTCTCCATTCGACAGGCGGATGAGGATTGCGTTTGAACCCTCGGCGTATGGCCGGGCCGATGATCGGCGCCGGCTGGGCCGCCGCCCTCATGCCTGTCGATGGCGGGCGGCGGAAAGCGTGGGGACGAACAGTCGTCCCGTTGGATACCCTGCTCTAGCGGCGCAGGCCGAGCGTGGCGACGATGGCCGTGTAGCGGCTCTCGTCGACCTTCTTGAGGTGATCAAGAAGCGACCGGCGTTGCGAGACCATCTTCAGAAGGCCACGGCGCGAGTGGTTGTCTTTCTTGTGCATCTTGAAGTGTTCGGTCAGGTTGGTGATGCGCTCGGAGAGGATCGCCACCTGCACCTCGGCCGAACCGGTATCGTGATCGGTGCGGGCGTGGGTGTGGATCAGTTCGGTCTTGCGGACTGCGGTAATCGACATCGGGTTTTCTTTCCGCTCAGGTGAGATGAAAGACGCGCGTGGGATTGAGCCGTCCCGCCCGCATCTCGCAGAGGGCGACGATCGCTGTTCCATGGCGGGCTGAAACCGTGCGGGAGGCGCCGAGACGGGCCTTCAAGGTTTCAACCTGCCGGGGGAGCAGAACGATCGATCGTCCCTGCGTCAGCCTGAAGGCGTCTTCGGTGGTCACGGCCAGCTCCGGGATGTCGTCCAGGGCGGTCTCGACCGGAAGGAGCGCTTCCAGAGGCGCGCCCTCATGACACAAGTTTTCCAATCTTTCCAGCGTAATCGCCTTGGCCTCGTCAAATGCGCCGACGCGTGTGCGGCGAAGATCGGCGACATGAGCCCGCGTCCTCAGCGCCGTCGCCAGATCGCGGACCAGGGCACGGACGTAGACACCCTTGCCGCATTCGATCTCGATCACCGCGTGATCGGGGTCGGGCGTGGCGACCAGCCGGGCGTCGTGGATGACCACGTCGCGGGCCTTCAGGTCCATCGCCACGCCCTCGCGGGCCAGGTCGTAGGCGCGCGCGCCGTCGACTTTCACCGCCGAATAGTCCGGCGGGATCTGGCTGATCGGGCCGACGAAAGCCTTGAGCGCCTCGGTTATGGCGTCAGCGGACGGGCGTACGTCGGAGGTCGCGGTGACGGGGCCCTCGCGGTCGAAACTGGCGGTCTCCACGCCCCAGGCGATGGTGAAGCGATAGGCCTTGTCGGCGTCCATCAGGAACGGGACGGTCTTGGTCGCTTCGCCCAGCGCGATGGGGAGGATGCCGGTGGCCAGGGGGTCCAGCGTGCCGGCGTGCCCGGCCTTCTGCGCATTAAACGCCCGCCGCACCCGCCCGACCGCCTGGGTCGAACCCAGATCATGCGGTTTGTCCAGGCAGATCCACCCCGAAACCGCGTCGCCCTTGCGCTTGCGGGCCATTTAGACGGCCGTCCGATTTATCGGAAGGACGCGCGCTTTATCCCTCCCCTTTATGGCGGGGGTGGATCGCGGCGCAGCCGCGAGGCGGGTGGGGAGGGCTTGTGATGGGGCATGGCGTTGGGGATGATCCAGACGTCCCCACCCCGGACTACGCTTCGCTCCGTCTCGACCCTCCCCATAAAGGGGAGGGAGACCGTCGCCAAAAGGCGCCTTCACGCCCCCTCCCCCTCGTCGTGCGCTTCGATATCCCGGCGCACGCGCGGGTCGGCGAGGAGTTCGCTGATGTGGGCGGCGGCGTCGAAGCTGTCGTCGTGCAGGAATTTCAGCGCCGGAGTGAATTTCATCTCGATATTGTGACCCAGGCGCCCGCGCAGAAACTTCGCCGCCCGATTGAGGGCCTTGATCACCGCGACGGCCTCTTCGCCGCCCAGGGGTTCGACGAAGCACAGAGCCTGTTTCAAATCGGGGCTGACGCGCACTTCGCTGATGGTCACCGACACGCCGATCAGAACCGGGTCGGTGAAGGTCTCGTGGCGCAGGATGTCGACCAGGGCGTGGCGCACCAGTTCGCCGGCGCGGAGCTGGCGCTGCGAGGGGCCGGTGGGGCCGCGACGGCTGCGTGCGGAGGGTTTGGACATGGCTCAAATCTCAAATGCGCCGGCGGGGGATCGAACCCCACGCGGCGGAAGGGAGGCGCTCTTATCGCTCTAACGCGCGTCCCGCAACCGCCTGCGACGACCGCCGAGCGCTTCGGGCCGGTTGAGCTCGGCGCGAAATTCGTCGCGGCGCTCGTGGATCGAGGCGATCACCAGGCCCATCGGTATGCCGATATCGACCAGGGCCGCCTCGGAAAGCTGCAGGCTGGCCTCGACGGTTTCCGGCACCGCGTCGGTGGCGCCCAGCGCATACAGCCGCCGGGCGTGGCGGGCGTCGCGGGCGCGCACGACAATGGTCAGGTTGGGGCGCAGGGCGCGTGCGGCCGCGGTCACCGCCTCGGCGATTTCGGGGGCGTCCATGGTGATGATCAGGGCGCGCGCTTCAGGCAAACCGCACCGCCGCAGCAGAGCCGGGCGTGCGGCGTCGCCGAAAATGACGTTGGAGTGGTTATGCCGGGCCTCCTCCACCAGCCGCGCGCTCTGTTCGACGGCGAGCCAGGGAATTTGATGGCGATCCAGCATTTCGGCGACCAGCCGGCCAACGCGGCCATAGCCGACGATCAGCACGCGCGCTTCGTCGGTCGCCGGCGGCGGCGCTTCGGTCTCTCCCGGCGCGGCGGCGGCGGTAAGGCGGATCGACAGGCGACGGCCCAGGCCGATCAGGGCCGGGCTGGCGAACATGGTCAGGCCGGCGGCGAGCAATACCCCTTCGCTGACCGGGCCGCTGATCAGGCCAGCGCCGACGCCCTGGCCGAGGATGACGAAGGCGAACTCACCGGCGGCGGCGAGCGCCAGAGCCGCCTCGGCCGCGCGCGGCGTGCGCAGGGAGAACAGGCGACCGAAGCCGAATACGACAACCCCCTTGAGCGCCACCAATCCCGCGGCCAGAGCCAGGATCGGCAACGGGTTCTCGATCAACAGCGGCAGATCGAGGCCGATGCCGAGCGAGACGAAGAACACCCCGAGCAGCAGACCCTTGAACGGTTCGATCAACACCTCGACCTGATGGCGAAACTCGGTTTCGGCGAGCAGAAGTCCGGCGATGAAGGCGCCCAGCGCCATGGAAAGTCCCGCGAGGGCGGCCATCAGCCCGGCGCCGATGATCACCAGCAGGCAGGCGGCGATGAACAGTTCCTCGCTCTTGGCCCGCGCCACCGATTTGAGCAGCGGTCGCAGGACCAGCCGGCCGACGCCCACCAGGGCGGCGACGCCGATCAGCGCCGGCGCGAGGGCGAGCAACAGATGCGCCGGATCGGCCGCGCGCTGGCCGGTCAGAAGGGTCAGCGCGATCAGGATCGGCGCGACAGCGAGATCCTGGAACAACAGCACCGCGAAGGTCGCGCGGCCCGCGCCGCCCTGCAGGCGTTTGTGCTCGGCGAGGGCCGGCAGGATCAGCGCCGTCGACGACAGCGCCAGGGCCGCGCCGATGATCAGCGCCGCCGGCCACGGCAGGCCCAGCAGCCTGGCGACCAGGGCTATGGCAGTCAGGCTCGCCAGCACCTGAGCGGCGCCCAGGCCAAACACCAGCCGGCGCATCAGCCGCAGGCGCTCCCACGACAGTTCCAGGCCGACCATAAAGAGCAGAAACACCACGCCCAGTTCGCCGAGCGAGGCGAACTCCGCCGGCCGCTCGACAGTGAGATAGGCCAGCCACGGCGCCCGCGTCGCCAGGGCGCCCAGGACGTGCGGACCCAGCGCCACCCCGGCCAGCAGAAAGCCCAGGATCGGGCTCATCTTCACCCGCTTGAACGCCGGCACGACGATGCCCGCCGTGGCCAGGAAGAGAACGACGTCCTTGTACTGGTTGGGCGAACCGATCGCGATCATGGGGATGTCCTAACAGAACGGGGCGCCCGACGCCGCCCCCAAACCTCCGTCATGGCCGGGCGTAAGTCCCGGCCATCCATTGACCGACGCGCGTTGTGTGGCCGTGCGCGCGCACGGTCATTGAAGAGCCTCGCCGAATGGATCACCGGCGCTGGCGGCCGGTGATGACGGAGGGGCTGGGGAGGAATGGCCGGCGCCGCCGGGTTTGCGAACCCGGACATTCCTGCTTAGCCTCCCCCCGTGCGCAAACACTTCGCCTCTCTGGACGGTCTTCGCGGCGTGGCGGCGCTGGCGGTGGTGGGGAGCCATTTCGAGAATCTGAGCGGCTTCGCGCTCTACATGCAGCAGGCCGGCGTGGCGGTGGATTTCTTTTTCGTGCTGAGCGGCTTCGTCATTGCGCAGGCCTATGAGCAGCGGCTGCTGACCGACATGAGCTGGCGCCGCTATATGGGCATCAGGCTGGCGCGGCTCTATCCGGCGATCTTCGGCGGGGTGGTGGCGGGTCTGATCGTCGCGGCCGTGGCCGGTGAGCCGGTCAGCGTCTGGCTCGGCCTGCAGTTTCTCCTCTTGCCGGTGTTGCAGGGCGCGCCGGTTCATGGCGGCGAGCTTTTTCCGGTCAACGGGCCGCAGTGGTCGCTCATGTGGGAGCTGGCGATCAATGCGGTCCACGCGGCGGTCGTGCGCCACCTGACCACGCCTGTTCTGATCGCCATCATCGCACTGGCGGCGGGCGCGCTGATCTGGACCAGCCTCTTTTTCGGCAGTCTGGACGTCGGCTGGAGCCGGACCAATCTCTGGGGCGCCCTGCCGCGCGTCCTCTATAGTTTCGGCGTCGGCCTGCTGATCTTCCGGGCGCACACGCGGGGATTCACGCCGCTCAAGGTCCCCTACGCCGTGATCGTTATCGCCCTGATCGCCTGCATGTTCCGCGCCCTTCCATCGATCGGCGGCTTCGCCATCCGCGACCTCGTCATCGTCCTCGTTATCCTGCCGGCCCTGGTGATTCTGGCGATCGCCTCGCCCCTGTCGGCGCGATGGGAGCGGTGGGCGATCTGGCTGGGCGCGCTTTCCTATCCCCTCTACGCCATCCACGTGCCGCTGTTGCGCGGATTCAACGTCATCGTCGACGCCCTGCCCGACGACTGGCAGACCCCGGCGTGGTGGGTCAGCCTCGCCTTGACCCTCGGCCTCGCCGTATTGTTCGAGCGTTTCTACGACGCGCCGATCCGGCGGTGGATTTCGAACCGGCGCAGGGTTTCGCAAGATCCGGCTCGGGTCTAAGACGTGCGTCATGGCCCACGACGCTCACCACGATCACCATTCCCACGATCACGAGCACGGCCAGGCGCCGCCGTCCGACATCGCCCTGCGCGTCAAGGCGCTGGAATCGCTGCTGGTGGAAAAGGGCTTGGTCGATCCGGCCGCCCTCGACGCCATCATCGACACCTATGAGCACAAGGTCGGGCCGCGCAACGGCGCCAGGGTGGTCGCCCGCGCGTGGACCGATCCGGATTATCGCGCGCGCCTCATGACCGACGCCACCGCCGCCATCGCCGAACTGGGTTTCGGCGGGCGCCAGGGCGAGCACATGATCGCGGTGGAGAATACGGCCACCCGGCACAACCTCGTCGTCTGCACCCTGTGCTCCTGTTATCCGTGGGCGGTGCTGGGCTTGCCGCCGAACTGGTACAAATCCTCGCCCTATCGCTCGCGGGCGGTGATCGATCCACGCGGCGTGCTGGCCGAGTTTGGAACCCGTCTCGCCGACGACGTCGATATCCGCGTGTGGGATTCCACCGCCGAGGTCCGCTATCTGGTCATTCCGCAGCGCCCCGCGGGCAGCGAGGGCATGAGCGAAGACCAACTGGCCCCGCTCGTCACCCGCGATTCGATGATCGGCGTCGCCACCCTGGCGCCGGTTTCGCCGTGAACGGCGTCCACGACATGGGCGGGCAGCACGGCCTGGGCGCCATCGACGCGCCCGCCGACGAACCCCTGTTTCACGCAGCCTGGGAGGCGCGGGTGCTGGCCCTGACCCTGGCGATGGGGGCCTGGGGCCGCTGGAATATCGACGCCTCGCGCCACCAGCGGGAGCTGATCCCCGGCCCGGCATACCTCGCCATGGGCTATTACGAAAAGTGGCTGACCGGCCTCATCGCCCTGATGACCTCGCGCGGTTTGATCACGCCCGACGAGCTGGCGAGCGGACAGCCGGCGCCCGGCGCGCCCAAGGCCACGCCGCCGCTGACCGCCGACAAGGTTCCCGCCACGCTCGCGCGCGGCGGCCCGGCGAACCGCGACGTCGTCGCGCCACGCCGGTTCAAGATCGGCGACAAGGTGCGTACACGGAATATCAATCCCGCCGGCCACACCCGCCTGCCCCGCTACGCGCGCGGCCGCGAGGGCGTGATCGAGCGCGACCACGGCGCGCATGTCCTGCCCGACGCCAACGCCCACTTCCTCGGCGAATGTCCCGAGCGCCTGTACGGCGTGCGCTTTTCGGCCCGGGAGCTGTGGGGCGAGGCCGCCCGCGCCGGCGACAGCCTGCACCTCGACCTCTGGGACCGCTATCTTGAACCCGCCTGAACCGGTTCGCGTTTTCGACGAGCCGTGGCAGGCGCAAGCGTTCGCCCTGACGATCGAACTGCACAAACAGGGCCGGTTTACCTGGACCGAGTGGGCGGCGGCGCTGTCGACGCAACTGCACGGCCCCGATCACGGCGGCGGCGGGGAGAGGTATTACGCCGCGTGGCTCGCCGCGTTGGAAACCCTCACGGTGGCCAAAGGGCTGGTCGACACCCCCGCCCTGGCGACCCGCAAGGCCGACTGGGCCCACGCCTACGAAAACACGCCGCACGGGAGACCGGTGGCGCTTTGAGCGGGCGGGCGAGGACATGACGCGCTCCGTTCGCCACCCCCTACAATCCCAACCTCGCCCACATCTGCGTCACCCTCTCCACAACGGCCGGATCCATTTCGATCTTCCGGCCCCATTCCCGCTTGGTTTCCGGCGGCCATTTGTTGGTGGCGTCCAACCCAACCTTTGACCCCAGCCCGCTCTCGGGCGAGGCGAAATCCAGATAGTCGATGGGGGTGTTTTCGATGAGGGTGATGTCGCGGGCCGGGTCCATGCGGGTGGAAAGCGCCCACATCACGTCCTTCCAGTCGCGGGCGTTGATGTCGTCGTCCACGACGATCACCCATTTGGTGTACATGAACTGGCGCAGGTACGACCACACGCCCATCATCACCCGCTTGGCGTGACCGGGGTAGGCCTTCTTCATCGAGACCACGGCGATGCGATAGCTGCAGCCCTCCGGCGGCAGCCAGAAGTCGACGATTTCGGGGAACTGGCCGCGTAGCAGGGGAATGAATACCTCGTTGAGCGCTTCGCCCAGAACGCTGGGCTCGTCGGGCGGGCGCCCGGTGTGGGTGGTCAGGTAAATCGGGTTCCGCCGCATGGTGATGGCGGTGACCTGGAAGACCGGGAATTGTTCGACGCTGTTGTAATAGCCGGTGTGGTCGCCGTAGGGGCCCTCGTCGGCGCTTTCGGCCAGGCGCACTTCGCCCTCGATGACGATTTCGGCGTGGGCGGGCACAAACAGGGGCTGGGTCTTGGCGCGGACCAGCTCGACCTTCGATCCACGCAGCAGGCCGGCGAACTGGTATTCCGACAGGGTGTCGGGCACCGGGGTGACGGCGGCGAGGATGGTTCCGGGATCGGCGCCGATCACCGCACAGGCCGGCAGGGCGTCCGGCTTGCCGGCCTCCTTCCAGCGCCTAAAATGCTGGGCGCCGCCGCGATGAGCGAGCCAGCGCATGATCGTCCGATCACGACCGATGACCTGCATGCGGTAGATGCCGAGGTTGAAATTGTCCTCGCGCGCAGTCGATGGTCCCTTGGTCACCACCAGTGGCCAGGTGATCAGCGGCGCCGGCTCGCCCGGCCAGCAGGTCTGGATCGGGAGTTTGGCCAGATCGATGTCCGCGCCGGTGAGCACGACTTCCTGGCACGGCGCACTCTTCACCGTTTTGGGCGTCATGCCCATGACCGTGCGGGCCAGAGGCAGCATGTCCATGGCCTCTCTCATGCCGCGCGGCGGCTCGGGGCTGCGCAGCAAGGCCAGCAGTTCGCCCACTTCGCGCAGATCGGCCCCGGTCGTGCGGAGTTTGTCGCCGAGGGTGACGCCCATGGCGACACGTTTGACCGTGCCGAACAGATTGGCGAGGCAGGGCATGGCGGCGCGAGTTCCGTCGGCGTTGAGAGGATGCTCGAACAGGACCGCCGGGCCGCCGACTTTGAGCAGGCGGGTGCAGATTTCGGTCATTTCCAGCACGGTCGACACCGGCTCGGTGACGCGCACCAGCTCGCCGTCGGCTTCCAGGGCGGTGATGAACGCGCGCAGATCTCGATAGGCCATGGGGTGTTCGTAAAGGGGCGCGGGCCGCCGCGCTAGACGCCAGGGTCATTCGCCCCCAACTCTCCGTCATGGCCGGGCGTAAGTCCCGGCCACCCATTGGGCGAGTGGGTGGGTTGGCCGTGCGGGTGCACGGCCAATGATAAGCCTCGCTCAATGGGTCCCCGGGACTGACGCCCCGGGGATGACGGTAGGAAGGGGGTGGGTTTCGGTGTCAGTCCGGAACCAAACTCGTCCACCCGACCGCGTGCGCTTTGCCGCGACCTAGCACGATCGCCAACGGCGGGCGGCGGAACAGGGGGGTGAAGGCGGGGTGGCGCAAGTTGAGGCCGCCGGCGTAGGCGCCGAAGGCCGGCAGGACCAGTCGCTCGCCGTCGGTGGCGAAACAGCGCCGCCGGGTGCTGGCGCCCCGGGCGCGGACGCGCACGCACGGATGCAGGTGGCCGGCGATCTGGCCCGGCGCGGCGCCCGCGACCGGTTCGTGGGTGAGGGTGAGGGCCTCCAATACGAGGTCCGCGACGACGTCCCCCGGCAGGGCGCACGGGCCGTCGGCGTCGTGATTGCCGACCACCCAGACTAGATCGCGGCCGACCGCCAGATCGCTGACCCGCGCGTGATCGTCCGCGGCGAGACGCCCCTCCCCGCCGCCGTCGTGGAAGCTGTCACCGAGGAAGACGAGGGCGCGCGGCGCCAGGGCGGCAATTTCGGCGTCCAGGCGGTTCAGGGTCTCGCGGGTGTCGTACGGCGGCAGGAGCTGGCCGCGCGCGGCGAAGGCCGAGCCTTTTTCCAGATGCAGGTCGGCGACGATCAGGGTGCGCGAAACTTCCAGCCACAGGGCGCCGGACGGGCGGCAAACGACGGTGGCCTGGGCGACCGTGAGGCGCACCGCGCCGCACGGCAGGGTCTCGAAGGCGTAACGATGCGCGCTCATGCGATGGCCTCGGCGATCAGGTCTTCGGCCGCTTCGGTGAGCACCCATTCCCCGTCGGCGCCGGGCGAGCGCTGTCGGCCAAGCTCAAGGATCACCGAAACCGAAAACGGCGACAAATGATCGAGCCTCGAATGCAAAATCCGCCCCTTGATCCGCGCCAGCATGTCGCCCAGCCGCGCGACATCGATCAGGCCGCTGGCCGTATCGGCTCTGGCGCAGCGCAGCAGCAGGTGGTCAGGTTGATGACGGCGCAGGACGTCATAGATCAAATCGGTGGAGAAGATCACCTGGCGGCCACTCTTCCTTTGGCCGGGAAAGCGTCGCTCGATCAGGCCGGAAATGAGCGCGCAGGCCTTGAAAGCGCCCTTCATCATGGTGCTTTCGGCGAGCCAGGCTTCGAGATCGTCGCCCAACATGTCCTCTGCAAACAGGTCGGCGAAATCGACATCGGCCATCGGTTTGAGCGCCCACACCGCCAGAGCGTAGTCGTTGCACACAAAGCCGAGCGGCCCCACGCCCGCGCGTTCCAGACGGCGGGTCAGCAGCATGGCCAGGGTGGTGTGGGCGAGGCGGCCCTCGAACGGATAGCAGACCAGAAAATGGCGATGGCCGCGCGGGAAGGTTTCCAGCAACATCTCGTCCTCAGCGGGAATCAGCGAGCGGTCGCGCTGGATCTCCAGCCACTCGCGCACGTCGCGCGGCAGCACCTGCCAATGGTGGGCGTCGGACATCATCGCCCGCACCCGCCGGGCGAGAAAGGTCGAGAGGGCGAATTTCGATCCGCCCCACGACGGCATTTTGGCGTCGACACCGGGGGCGGGAGTGACCAGAACGTCGAGGCCGGTCACCCCGACCAGACGCCAGGTGCGGCCGGCGAAGACGAAGGTGTCGCCGACTTCCAGCACCTCGAGAAAGCCCTCCTCGACCTCGCCGATCTTGCGACCGGGAACGCCGCGACGGCCGGCCTGACGCACCGCCAGCATGGCCGGGGACACGATGGCGCCGATGTTGAGGCGGTGGCGCAGGATCATCTCGGCTTTGCGCGCGCGCCAGCGTCCGTCCAGCCCGCGCACGATGCGCGCGAACCGATCGTAGAT
This sequence comes from Caulobacteraceae bacterium, assembly GCA_025352085.1. GTDB lineage: Bacteria > Pseudomonadota > Alphaproteobacteria > Caulobacterales > Caulobacteraceae > Acaudatibacter. Next base: position 13,639 of record JANXUA010000150.1, read on the forward strand.
GCGCAGGGCGTAGCCGCCGGTGGCAACGAAATCGACGACCGTTTCGTAGTCTTCGTAAGCCAGATCACGGTACGGACCGGCCGTTCTCACTTCGTCATACAGGGCCAGGAGATCGAAGGGTTCGGAGCACGCGCAACCCATGATGTGCTGGGCCAGAACGTCCAGGGCGCCGATCCGTCGGACCTCGGTATCGAAAGCGTTTTCGGCGATGGCCTCGCGCGCCGCCTGGCATTCGAGCATTTCGAAACGGTTGGCCGGCACGAACAGGGCGTGGCTGGGCTCGTCGAGGCGATGATTGGCGCGGCCGATGCGCTGGACCATGCGCGAGGCGCCCTTGGGCGAGGCCAGCTGGATAACCAGATCGACATCGCCCCAGTCGACGCCCAGATCCAGCGTCGAGGTGCACACCACCGCGCGCAGCTCGCCGCGCCCCATCGCCGCCTCGACCTTGCGGCGTTGTTCGGCGGCCAGCGAGCCGTGGTGCAGGGCGATGGCGAGACCGTCTTCGTTGAGGCGCCAGAGTTCCTGAAAGGCGAACTCGGCCTGGAAGCGGGTGTTGACGAAGATGAGAGCGGTGCGCGCCGCTTTGACGGCGTCATAGACCTCCGGCATGGCGTGGCGGGCGGTGTGGCCAGCCCACGGGACCGTGTCTTCGGAGAGGAGGACATCCACGACCGGCGCCGCGCCGCCGGCGCCGCGCACCAGATCGACGGCGTCGCGGGCGCCCCTCGACAGCCAATCGCGGATGAGATCCGGATCATCAACTGTCGCCGACAGGCCGACCCGCCGGCAGCCCGGCGCGAACACCGCCAGGCGCGCCAGATCAAGGCTGAGGAGATCGCCGCGCTTGGACGGCCAGATGGCGTGGATCTCGTCGATGATCACGCATTTGAGGTCCTCGAAATACCGCCGCGCGCCCTCCCAGGCGCAGAACAGGGCCAGTTGTTCGGGGGTGGTCAGCAGAATATCCGGCGGCTTGATCCGCTGGCGCTGCCGGCGCGCGACGCCGGTGTCGCCGGTGCGCGATTCGACGCTGACCTTGAGACCCATCTCCCGCACTGGCGTCATCAGATTGCGCTCGACGTCGACGGCCAGGGCTTTCAGCGGCGAGATGTAGAGGGTGTGCACGCCGCTCGGCGTATTGGGTTTGGGCCGTGCGGTGAGATCGATCAGGCTGGGCAGGAACCCGGCCAGGGTCTTGCCGCCGCCGGTCGGCGCGATAAGGAGGGCGCTCTTCCCCGCCCTGCCCTTCTCGACCATGGCCAGCTGGTGCGCGCGCGGCGACCAGCCGCGCTGCGCGAACCAGTCGGCGAAGGGGGATGGGAGGGGCGAGGTCTCCACTTCGTCCCTCCCCTTCATGGGGAGGGTCGAGTCGCGAAGCGACCGGGTTGGGGAAGTCTGGAAATCCCCCGGCGCCCGCGCGCGTCACGACCGTTCCCCACTCGTCCCGCTTCGCGGTCCACCCTCCCCGTAAAGGGGAGGGAGGCAGAACCAGACGAGTGTTTGAGCGCGATCATCACCCGTCGCCGATAACACCTCAAACCCCAATCGCCAATCAATGTTCTCGTTACGTTTCGGCGTTGAATGCGCTAGTCAGGGCCCATGACCGCCCCCTCCCCCGCCCTTGATCTGGCCACGGCGCTCGTCGTCGCGCCCGGCGGGCGGGCGGCGGTGGCCGATGGTGTTGGCGGGCGGGCGGCCAAGTCGGGCGAGGCGCGGGCGCTGTTCGAGGCCGGGCCGGTGCTGCTGGCGCACGCGGTCATGACCGCGCGGCGCCTGGGCCTGCCGCCGCCGCCCCGCTCGCCGCGCCTGTTCGACACCCTGGAATTGTTCGCTTTTGTGCGACCGGCGAGGTTTTGCGCCCCGTCGGCCGTCGGCCTGGCTCTGGCCATGGATCTGGAGCCGCCGAAGGACGCCCCGGCGCAGGCGATGGCCCTGCACGATGTGGTGAAGGCGCTTCTCGCCGAACTCGCCGCCCTGCCGGTCGCCCGGCGCGATCAGGCGCTGGCGCAAGCCGAAAGCATGGGCCGGGCCGGCTGGCCGTGGGCCGCCGCCGTGGTCGGGGCCCTGCGCCGCGATCCTCTGGGACGGCCGTGGCGCGGCGACGGCCTGGATGTCTGGGCTCACGTCGCCGAATGGGAGGACCAGGCGCCGCCGGGCGAACCGGGCTCCAACGCCATCGCGCCGGAGGACGCCGCCGCGCGCCTCGCCCTTCTGCTGGAGCGGTCGGGCCTGGCCGAAGCGCGGCCGGCGCAGTCGACCTACGCCGCCGAGGCCGCCTTCGCGTTCCAGCCGCGCCTGCGCGAGGGCGAGCCGATGATGATGCTGGCCGAGGCCGGCACCGGGGTCGGCAAGACCCTGGGCTATCTCGCGCCCGCCTCGCTGTGGGCGGAGGCCAACGGGCCGGGGGTGTGGGTCTCGACCTACACCCGCGCCCTGCAGCGCCAGATCGAGCGCGAGAGCCGCGCGATCTTCCCCGATCCCGCCGTCCGGGCGCGCAAGGCGGTGGTGCGCAAGGGGCGCGAGAACTATGTCTGCCTGCTCAACGTCCAGGACGCCGCCAACGCCGCGCGGCTGGGAACCTTTGATCTGGTCGGTCTGATGCTGGTCGCCCGCTGGATCGCCGCCAGCCGCGACGGCGACATGACCGGCGGCGATTTTCCCGCCTGGCTGCCGACCCTGTTCGCGGTCGGCGCCGCCGTCCAGGCCGGCCCGCTCAATCTGGTCGACCGGCGCGGCGAGTGCATCCACGCCGGCTGCGCGCACTATCGCGGCTGTTTCATCGAAAAATCGATCCGCGCCTCCAAAGGCGCCGATCTGGTCATCGCCAACCACGCCCTCGTCATGACCCAGGCGGCGTTCGACGGGGCGCGGGCGGCGCGGGGGCAGAAGAGCGACGGAGAGACCAGCCGCCTGCGCCGGATCGTGTTCGACGAGGGCCATCATCTGTTCGACGCCGCCGACAGCGCCTTCGCCGCCGCCATATCCGGGGCCGAGGCGGCCGAAATGCGCCGCTGGATTCGCGGCCCCGAAGGGCGCGGGCGGCGCGGGCGCGGTCTGGAAACCCGGCTGATGGAAATGCTCGGCGAACGCGAAGGCTCGCGCGAGGCCCTGCTGGCCGCCGTGCGCGCCGCCGCCGCCATGCCCGGCGAGGGCTGGTCGGGCCGGATCGCGCCGGGCGCCGGCGAGGTCAGCCCATCGGGGCCGATCGAGGCGTTTCTGGTCGCCGTGCTTGAGCAGTTGCGCGCCCGGTCGGCGCCGTCTGACGTCGGCATGGAGTGCTCGGCGCGCCCGGCGCTCGACCTGGTGCGCCAGACCGCGCGCGCCGCGGCGACGGCCGTCGCCGCCCTCGAAGCGCCGCTCCTCAACCTCGCGCGTCAACTCGAAACCGTGCTGGACGACGAGGCCGAGACCCTGACCACCGTCGAGCGGGCGCGCATTGAAGGCGCCCTGCGCGGCCTGGACCGAAGGGCGCGGATGATGCTGCCGGCCTGGCGCTCCATGCTCACGGCCATTGACGAAGACGCCAAGGACGACCCCGATTTCGTCGACTGGTTCGACGCCAGCTTTCTGTATGGCCGGGTGGTCGACGCGGCTTGCCGTCGCCACTGGGTCGACCCGACCGAACCCTTGACCGCCGCGGTGATCGCCCCGGCGCACGGGGTGCTGGTGACCAGCGCCACCCTGACCGATGCGAACCTCGTCGACCCCTTCGCGTTGGCCGAGATGCGCACCGGCGCCTCACGCCTGCCCGAACGGCCCAAGACCCTCAAGCTCGCCTCGCCGTTTGATTATGGCGCCAACGCTCTGGCCCTGGTGGTGACCGACGTCGGGCGCGATGACCCGCGCCAGGTCGCCGCCGCCATGCGCGAGCTCTTTTTAGCCGCCGGCGGCGGGAGCCTGGGCCTGTTCACCGCCATCCGCCGCCTGCGCGCGGTGCATGAGCGGATCGCCGGGCCGCTGGCCGATCGCGGGATCAATCTGCTGGCCCAGCACATCGACCCGCTGGAGGTCGGCGCCCTGGTCGATATCTTCCGCGCCGAGACCGATTCCTGCCTCCTGGGCACCGACGCCGTGCGCGACGGGGTCGACGTGCCGGGACGGTCCCTGCGCCTGTTGGTGTTCGACCGCATGCCGTGGCCCCGGCCCGACATTCTGCACAAGGCGCGGCGGATGCGGTTCGGCGGCAAGGCTTACGACGATTCCCTGGCGCGCGGCCGCATCGCCCAGGCCTTCGGCCG
>JANXUA010000126.1 GCA_025352085.1 Caulobacteraceae bacterium
GCCAGCAGGATGCGGTTCGTCGCAACGCGGTGGAGTATTTGCGCTACACGGCCCGGCATCTGTGGCCGAAGGCCTATGATGAGACCGGCGATTTCCGCTGGGACCTGCTCGTGGACGCGTCGGGCGACGGCGCGGGAAAGACCGGCGAGGCGCGCTTCGAAACCCAGTACTGGACGGGCAATGTCAATCCGAGCGACCGCTATGTTCTGGCGCTGCCCGGCGCCGCTAAACACCGGATATCCCCGCTGGACATGACCTATGATAACCTCACGATCGCGGGAGACTGGACCGATTGCGGGCTGAATACCGGTTGCGTCGAGGCGGCGTTCATGTCCGGTCGCCTGGCGGCGCACGCCCTGAGCGGCGCGCCCAGGCTTGAGGATATCGTTGGCTATGACCACCCATAGCCTGAACTACATCAGCATCTGCGTGTAATGGGAGTCGCCGGCATGGCTTCGAGTCAACGTCTGCATCGAACGGTCCCGGACCGCGACAGACCCCATCGCGCGGTCCGATCCGATGCGGCCTCGCCCGCGGCCCGCGGGCAACCGGGGCCGACCGCCGCCATCCACAACCCTTCGCCCGATGCAAAGCCCAGCGTGGTGACCAGCGCCGTCGAGACGGCCTATCGGGTTGTCGGCGATAACGTCGAAGAAGGCCGCCTCGCCGCCGAACGGCTCCATGCCGCGGCGCGCCCTCCAGAGCAGGAGCCCCCCAGCGTCAAGGCCGTCGCCAACCGCCTCATGCACATGTACCGGGAATTGGCGATAACGTCGGCCGATCTGGTCGCCGCCTTGCTTCGCGACTCCGACGCCCGGGCTCTGGTCGATCAGATATCAGGCCAGAATCGCCATGCCCCGGGCCACGGCGCCGGGGTCGCCGCGGGCGCGGTTTCGATCACCCAGCGTGTCAGAAGCCGCAAATCGGTTGAGGTCACCCTTACCTCCCTGCCCGGCCTTCGCCCCGGCACGGCGTTGGCGGTCGCCGGACTGCACGCGTTGACGCCGGCGTCGACGCCGATTTCGGGCATTGTCCTGGTGGTTGGAGCCGATGGGCGATTGGAGGTCGACATCACCGTTCCGGACAATCAGGCCGCGGACGTGTATTGCGGGACGGTGGTGGACGTTTGCAGCCGCCAGCCCCTGGGGAGTCTGACCGTGCGGGTCATAGAGTGACCTCTACAGCCTCCCCTCTTCACGACCCGGCCCCAGATTTCGTCCGTTCCGTGCTCAAAGAGTACGGCGACGCCGCGCGCGCCACGATGGAGCGCTATTTCGCCGCCGCGGCCGCCGCGCCGAGCCCCTATCTCCATGATCTGGTCGTCGACTACCCTCGCCGCCCAGGTAAAATGCTGCGCTCAAGCCTCTGTATAGCCCACGCCCGCGCCTTTGGCGCCGACGCGGAATCGGCGATGCTGACAGCCGCGGCGATCGAGATGCTGCACAACGCCCTGCTGGTGCACGACGACATCCAGGACGGCAGCGAGGAACGGCGTGGGCGCCCGACCCTGCATGCGGAACACGGAATTCCTTTGGCGTTGAACGCCGGCGACATGCTGATGCTGCACAGCCTGCGGCCGCTCATGGACAATACCGACAGGATCGGTGAGCGTCTCGCCCTTGAGGTGCTCCTGGAAACCGAGGTCATGGCGCGCGAGAGCGCCGAGGGTCAGGCCCTGGAGCTTGGGTGGCGGGATCTTAACGTCGTGTCGGTGACCGAGGCCGACTATTTGAAGATGGTGCTCAAGAAGACCGCGTGGTTCTCGACCATATACCCGGCGCGCGTTGGCGCGATCATCGGCTCGAACGGCCGGGTGGACACTTCGATTTTCATGAACTTCGGCTTCTTTTTGGGCGCGGCGTTCCAGATCCGGGACGATATCCTCAATCTCGTCGGTGACGCCGGCTACGGCAAGGAGTTGGCCGGCGATCTGTATGAGGGAAAGCGAACCTTGATGCTCATCCACGCCCGGCAGTCATGCTCGAAGCGAGATCGAGCGAAGTTCGACAAAATCCTGGCGCTTCCGCGTCGCGACCGAACGGTCGAGCATGCCTCGTGGTTGCGCGCCGCGATGGATCGTCATGGCTCGATCGACCACGCTCGCAGGATCGCCGAAGGACTCGTCGGCGCGGCCCACCACGAATTCTCGCGGGTCTATGGGCACCTGCCCGATTCCCGTGACAAGCGTTTCATCGCCGCGTTGATTCCTTGGGTTATTGAACGGTCGTGAGGCCGACGGATCCCGAGTTTCCGCAATGACCGGAACCGTCATGGTTTATGGCGCGACGGGATTCAGCGGCGGCGCCCTGGCGGGCCGCCTGGCCGGCGCCGGACACGATCTGCTGGTGGCCGGCCGCCATCAGGGGCGTGTTCACGGGCTCGGCCGGTCGCTGGGCGTGTCGCACCGCACCTTCAGTCTTGGCGACGCTGGCGATGTTCAGCGCGGCCTCGCCGGCGTCGAGGTCTTGGTGAACGCCGCCGGACCGTTCCAGGCCACGGCACGACCGTTGATCGAAGGATGTCTGCGCGCCGGGACGCACTATCTGGATTTTTCAGGCGAATGGCCGGTGTTCGCCATGGCCCAGCATCTAGGGCCGGCCGCCCTCGCCGCGGGTGTGATGGTCATGCCGGGGGTCGGCTTTTCGATCGTGGTGTCCGATTGCCTGATGGCCCGGGCGGTGCGGCAGGTTCCCGAAGCCAAGCTCCTGCGGGTGGCAGGATCGCAGCCGGCGTTGATGTCGCGCGGCAGTGTCCAGTCCGTTCTGGGCCTGGTGGCGGGATCCGTACTGGTGCGCCGGGGCGGCGTGCTGCATCAGCTTCCCGTCGGACGCCGGCGCGCGCGCTTCAACTACGGCGCCGGGCTACGCGACAGCATTGCCGCCAGCCTGCCCGAGGTCATCACGGGCCAGCAGACCACCAGCGTGGCCAATATCGAAGCCTATCTCGAAGCGCCCATGGCCTTCGAGCTCGCCTGTCGGGCCGGCGCGGTCGCCGCCGACTTCTTGGGAGAGCGCGCTCTGCGCGGCGCCCTGGCGCCGCTAGGCGCCGGCTGGCCCGAGCGCCCGTCGCCCGCGGCCCAGCAGAGGGCGTTCAATTGCGTGGTCGTCGAAGCGGTGGATCCCTGGCGTCGGGTGACCCGCTTTGGGATGTTTACCGGGGATGGCTATGGCGTCACCACGACGACGGCCCACGCCATTGTCGAGCGCGTCCTGGCCGGGCACCGGCCTCCCGGATTCCAGACCCCCGCCGGCGTCTATGGCGCCGATTTCGTCACGGACCTGGGTTGCGCGTGGCCCTTCGACGCCGAGGCGGGGATGATACCGCCGCGCCCCCTGCGGGCGGGATAACCTGCGCGACCGCGGAGGGGGGAGCGGGGGGAGGCGCGCCCGGTCCCGCAGGCGGGGTTTTCGCACCCACGGATCGACTTGTCGGCGCGGGCGTTGGAGGCTTGGGTGAACCTGTCGTGACGGCGGGGGCCGGTGCGTACACCCACAGCCCGCCGTCATTTGGGGCGATGGGATCTTTCCAGCGGCGCAGCCCTTGCTCGGCGCCGACAAGGCGAATGTCCGGGCCGTCAGGGATATATTGGTCGGGTTTGCGGGCCAGGGCGAGATCGTATCTCTGAATTTTTGCCCGATTCTCCCATTCGTCGCTGAGGATATTTTCAAGCACCGTTTGCAGGTCGTCCAGCCCATCGATCATCCGCGTGGCGCGCCCGTTCAAGCCGCGTGATATCCGCAGCCACCGCGGCGGGAAAAACCAATCGTGGAATTGATCTTCGACACCTTTCACCCACGACAGCGCATCCCGCAGGTTGTTCTGGGCCAAATCGACGTCTTCAAGCGACGGAATAGGCTTTGCGGGATTGGGCCCCGAGAATGGAGGTTGATATTTGGACAATTTGAACAACACATCTCTTACTTCGGGAAAAGTAATTAATATTGCCGCCTCTCTGTTCATGGGAGAAAGGCTAAGAAAATCTTTCAAATATATAGACATCAATCCCGGAATAGCCGCTATTTGCACAGAATTATCCGACCAAAGAAGAATATTTTTAAGTTCTAGACCCTTAGTACTGCCTTCTATTAAATCTTTTGTCCACGAAGCCACGGATTTCCACTGGTCCAATGCGGTCTGCACGTCCACGGAATCCGTGTAGTCCGGCTGCGAGGCGCGGGAATCGACATCCGCGATCGGCAGGTTCGCGCTCGTCGCCACCGCGCGCAGACAATCGCTCAGCCTGAGCAAATCCTGGATCGAACGGGTGTTGCAATAGGAGGAGACGGACCGGGCTTGCTCAAGTCCCTGAAAGAACGCGACCGCGGTCTCCAGCGGCGGGAGGGCGGACGATTGTGGATCGAGCCGCTCCAGCGCGGCCTGGAAAGCGCCCTGACCCTCGGGCGACCAGCAGCGTTGTTTGCACACCCTCAGCCACGCCAATTCATTGGTCAACGATCGCCGCAGCCACTGCATGGCGTCGTTGCGCAGGTTCTGATGCAACTGCCTCTTCTTGCCAAGGTACGCTCCGACGTGCGTCGCGGTCTCGTGCAGGAAAAAAGGTCTTTGCCCCGAGAGCCGGCGCTGCCCCGCCGGCGGCGCGGCGCCGGGGCGTTGGTCTTCGAACCAGGGGTGGACGTTCATCCACGGCCCGTCGACCGCCCGGTAACAGGCCACCGTCGATAGTTCGTCCCGGGTGGCGTAGCGCGCCCAGAACGGCCGCAACGGCTGGAGTACGTCGGTCACCGCGCCATCGGTCGACTCGGTGTATTTGATTTTGAGCCCCAGGGCGTCAACGATCGGGTGGCCAGGCTGCCTATGGATGCGCAGGTGGCAGGCCGAGTCGATCTCGCGGACATCGTAAAGAGCCGTGACGGTCGACGTGGCGTGGACCAGGGCCTGGTAGCAGGCGCGGTCGAGCTCCTCGCTATCGCGGTACTGTTTCAAGACCAGACGGTTGATCGGCGCGCCATGGGCCAGAAGTTCCAGCGACAGCGCCTTGGCGCCGTCGATCTGCGGCGCCTGATCGGCGGCCAGACGGGTTTTTCGCTTGAGCTCGTCAATCACGACCCGCCCCCAACCGTCGGCGATCACGCGCCAGCTGTCATGGTCGTCCTCGGGCGCGATGTCACGTTCGTCGATCTCGATCAGGGTGCGCTGTTGCGCCTTCTGCCCCACGTTGAGGGCTGGAATGACCTCGACGCCGAGCGTGAGGTAGCTGCGCCTGGCCAGCGGGCCGGCGGGCGTGAGCCATGGGTCCTGCGGACTCTCAATGGTCGCGACCATTGCATTGAAGCCGTCGACCTCACGGTCCGTGGTCACGGCCCGGCCGCTGTCGGAGTACATGAACGGCTCGACCATGCCCACCGACATAAGGTTACCGTCCTTGTCGTACCATTTGACGGGAATGCCGAACGTCACCTCGCGCGTGAAAATAGCGCCGATATTGTCCGAGCTCGACCACATCTCGCCGACGGCGTCGCCAACCACGACGATCGCCATATACACATACGATCCGAATGGTTCGAAGCGCCAACCCTTCTGAATGTTTTCGTCATTCACGCCGCGTGAATCGGTTCCCGGCCGATACATATCCCTCAAGGGCTCGTTCAGGGATTTGTCGAGCAAGCTCTTCAGCTTCAGGGGATCGGCCAGCAGCGGATACACCTGCGCGGTGACGTCGGGAAAGTGGAACGGGCCGGCGATGGGCTGCGTGGCCGCGCCGAGGGCGGTGTTGTAAAGGGGCGGCGCCGGCTCCGGCTCGACGGTCGGCCCGCGGTGAGCAGGCGCTTGTCTCGGAAATTGGACCTCGGTCCATATCTTGTCGACCTGTTCGTCCATCCAGCCGCCTCTCGGTCCGGCGATGCCCCAGGGCGTGCGCGAACAGATCACCTCGCCCTTGCCGTAGTAGAGATCCACGTCCATCCACGTCGGCAGCACGGGCTTGAGCACCGCCACCGCGCCGGACTCCTCCTCGGCGTCGATCTTGAGACCCAGGGTCTGGATGATCGGCTGGGAATCCATCTGCCGGATCCGAATCGTGTAGCCGCCGGAGATATCTCCCCGCAACAGATTGACGTCGCCGAGCAGGCCGACGCGGTTCAGCCGATCAACGCCCATCTTCGAGTTCACCAGCGCCTGGTAGGCGGCCAGATTCGGCTCTTCCGGATTGCGGAACTGCTTGAGCGTAACATTGTCGATGAAGAGCCTCGGCAGGCCGGCCATCGCGTCGGCGAGGTCCGACGCCTGCCGGGGGCCCTGCAACGGCGCGAGGGTCCCAGGCAGGGCGCTCTTGACCTTGCTCCAGGCGACGGCCCCCATGTCCATGACGCCTTCGAGGCTGCGGTTGTCCTCATAGCCGCGGATGCGCAGGGAAAGAGCCGTATCAAGCGCGCTGCCCAGGAATGCCGACCCGTTGGCGATGGCGTTCGCGACCGCCCACGTCGGCAGCCAGGGGTTGCGCGGGTTGGGCGGAAACTCCGTGAAGCTGGGCGACGCATCGAGATCAATCTGCAGCAGAGGTTGCTCGCCTTCCTGCTGCCCCGCGTAGAGTTTGGCGAAATCCACGACGCTCACGTCGAACTCGCGCGACGGCGCCCTGGGGTCGGTGGCCCAGAGCGGCACGGCGGAATCGATTTTACACCCAACCTTGTTCCAGCCGTAGACCTCGCGACCGACGCTGAGTGACAGCTGGTCATCAACATAGATAAACGGCGCGGTCGAGGCCCAGTCCTTGAAGACGAGCTTGCCGTTTTCCATCCGCCAGCGCTGCACGGGCACCATGAAGCCCACTTCATGTTGGGCGACCCAGCCGATGTTCTGCGCTTGGACGGACGAGGGCGCCATGCTGCCGTAGTTGAGAACCGTCAAGTATACGTAAGGTAAGGCCGGCGCGTAGTGAACAATTGATGGATCGATATCCATATTCAGATATCGATCACAGAAATTCGTCAGCACCGCTATGTTGGCCTTGAGCGGAAACGACCGCGCCGTCACGTTGCGGAACAGGAACGGCGGCTTGACGAACAGGGCGGTGGTGGCCAGATCGCCGGCCGGCGGTACGAATTCGGGCTTTTTGGCAAACGGCATCTTCACCCACCCACCCCCGCGCGAAAGAGACTGATCGCCGCAGCGCGCGCCCAGCAACCCAGACGGCGATCGGAACATTGACCCATTTGCCGCAAGTTGAAAGATTTTTTCGCGCGATCACGCCTCACCGCTCGACGCCGGCCGACTGCAGCGTTCGCCACCGATAACGCGACAAGCGACCGCCCGGAGCCTGAACGAAGAGCGGTCGCTTCACTCCATTGCAAGCTTGTCCGCTGTCTTCATCTCGAAATCGCTCGCCTCATGCCGCTCCCATAGTTGGCTGGAGGGGTCGCCGAAGGCGCGGTTGACTATGCGGCCGCGCTGGACCGCCGGGCGCGTCGCGATTTGGTCGGTCCAGCGCTGGACGTGTTTGTAATCCTGCACCGACAGGAACTCGCCCGCCTCATAGACCAGGCCTTTGACGAGCGCGCCGTACCAGGGCCAGACGGCCATGTCAGCGATGGTGTAGGCGTCGCCGGCCAGGAATTTGCTTTCGGCCAGGCGCCGGTCGAGCACGTCGAGTTGGCGTTTCACCTCCATGGCGAAGCGGTCGATGGCGTATTCGATCTTGGTCGGCGCATAGGCGTAGAAATGGCCAAAGCCGCCGCCGAGGTAGGGCGTCGCGCCCATCTGCCAGAACAGCCACGACAGGCATTCGGCGCGCGCGGCGGGCTCGGTCGGCAGGAAGGCGCCGAATTTCTCGGCCAGGTGCATCAGTATGGCGCCGGATTCGAAGACACGGATCGGCGTAGGCCCGCTGCGATCCACCAAAGCCGGGATCTTCGAGTTTGGGTTCGCCGCCACGAAGCCGCTGCCGAACTGATCGCCGTCGCTGATCTTGATCAGCCACGCGTCATATTCCGCGCCGGCGTGCCCCGCCGCCAGCAGCTCTTCGAGCATCACCGTCACCTTCACGCCGTTGGGCGTCGCCAGCGAATAAAGCTGCAGCGGGTGGCGACCGATCGGCAAATCCTTGTCGTGCGTCGGCCCCGCGATCGGGCGGTTGATGTTGGCGAACCGGCCGCCGCTCTCCTTGTCCCAGGTCCAGACTTTCGGCGGCGTGTAGGCGGGCTTTTTCGGCATCAATGGGCTCCAGACGTCGTGGGGGGTGCGGGGTCGGATCGCGCTTCGCTTTGGCGCAAAAGGAATAGGGCTACCGATTGATATAGCGCGGCGAGCCTCCGGCGCCATATCCTCACGCGCATGACCGCCCCCGCCTTCCCGACCGCGCCCGACACGCTCGCCCTCGAACGCGGCGCCGTGCTCGCCCCCCGCTTCGACGCCAACGGCCTGATCGCGGCGGTGGCGACGCACGCGCAGACCGGCGAGGTCTTGATGCTGGCGTGGATGGATGCGCGGGCCCTTCGGGCGACCCTCGACACAGGATTGGCGCACTATTTCAGCCGCTCGCGCCAGGCGTTGTGGCGGAAGGGAGAGACCAGCGGCCAGACGCAGAGCGTGACCGAGATCCGCGTCGACTGCGACCAGGACGCGGTGTGGCTGAAGGTCCTGCCCGCCGGCGACGGCGGCGCCTGCCATGTCGGTTTCCGCTCCTGCTTCTACCGAGTCGTCGAAGACGGCGTGCTGGTCGAGCGGGGATGAACGCCGTGGGGCGGCGCGCCACCGCTTTCCCTCCCCTGTATGGGGAGGGTCGAGTCGCGCAGCGGCCGGGGTGGGGAACGCGCTTTCAAGAAAAACTTTGGGGGTGACCGAAACTTCCCCACCCCGGACGTCGCTTCGCGCCGTCTCGACCCTCCCCATAAAGGGGAGGGAGGTTTTGGAGATTGAGCTGGTCGCGCCGTCCGGTCGCCTCGACCGGGCGTTGGCCGACGCCCTGCCCGACCTTTCCCGCGCGCGCATCCAGGCTTTGATGCTCGAGGGCGCGATCACGCGGGACGAAACGCCGGTCACCGATCCTTCCGCAAAGGCCAAACCCGGAACCTATCGGCTGATCATCCCCGCCGCCCTGCCGCCGGAGCCGGAGGGGGAGGACCTTTCGCTCGTCGTCCTCTTCGAAGACACCCATCTGATCGTTATCGACAAGCCGGCGGGCATGTCGGCCCATCCGGCGCCGGGGAGCCACAGCGGCACATTGGTCAACGCCCTGATCCACCACTGCGGCGCGAGTCTCTCCGGCATAGGCGGGGTGGCGCGGCCGGGGATCGTGCACCGGCTGGACAAGAACACTTCCGGCGTGATGGTCGCGGCCAAGACCGACGCGGCGCATCGCGGCCTCTCGGCCCTGTTCGCCGCGCACGACATTGAGCGGGTGTACATCGCCCTGACGCGCGGGGCGCCGTCGCCGGTGAGGGGAACGATGACCACCCGGCTTGGCCGCTCCACGTCCGATCGTAAAAAGATGGCGGTGCTGCGCGCGGGTGGGCGCGAGGCGATCACGCACTATCAGGTCTCGCGCGCCTTCGGCCCGGCGTCCAAACCGGTCGCGGCGCGGGTGTCGTGCCAGCTGGAGACCGGGCGCACCCACCAGATCCGCGTGCATCTGGCGCACAAGGGCGCGCCGTGTCTGGGCGATCCGGCGTACGGCTCCGGTCCGCCGACGCCGGCGGTGCGCGCGGCGATCGAGGCGGCCGGTCTGAAGCGCCAAGCTCTGCACGCCGCCGTGCTCGGCTTTCGCCATCCGGTGACCGGCGAAGCCCTGAAATTCGAGACCGCGCCCCCGGCGGACATGGCCGTGCTGGAAGCGCTTTTGCAGGCGCTCTGATAGCGGGTTAAGAAAGCTTAAGACGACTGGGCCTTAAACTTGGCGCAACGAACGCCTATCTTGCGGGTTCAAGGGAAAGACCGCCCGCCATTGCGGAAACCGGTCGCCTGTTAGGGGTTCTATAGGTCCATGGCTTCGGTCAATGCGCTTTCAGTGATGACGCCCGATGGCGGGCTTTCCCGTTATCTGACGGAGATTCGTAAGTTTCCCATGCTCGCCAAGGACGAGGAGTTCATGCTCGCCAAACGTTGGCGCGAGCATGAGGACCCGGCCGCCGCCCATCGCCTCGTCACCTCGCACCTGCGTCTGGTGGCCAAGATCGCCATGGGCTATCGCGGCTATGGCCTGCCGATCGGCGAAGTGATCAGCGAAGGCAATGTCGGCCTGATGCAGGCGGTGAAGAAGTTCGAGCCGGACAAGGGTTTCCGCCTCGCCACCTACGCCATGTGGTGGATCCGCGCGTCGATCCAGGAATACATCCTGCGCTCGTGGAGCCTGGTGAAGATGGGCACCACCGCGGCGCAGAAGAAGCTGTTCTTCAACCTGCGCCGGGTGAAAAGCGAGATCAGCGCCCTGGAAGAGGGCGATATGCGCCCCGAACAGGTCAGCCAGATCGCCACCAAGCTCGGCGTTCTGGACAGCGAAGTCATCTCGATGAACCGGCGTTTGTCCGGCCCCGACGCCTCGCTTAACGCCCCCCTGCGCGCCGATTCCGAAAACGAGTGGCAGGACTGGCTGGAGGACAAGGACGCCGTCAGCCAGGAAACCGTCCTGGCCGAAACCGAGGAAAAATCCCAGCGCATGAGCCTGCTGGAGGTCGCCATGGCCGAGCTCTCCGACCGCGAACGCCACATCCTCACCCAGCGCCGGCTGAAGGACGAGCCGACCACCCTCGAAACCCTCGCCGCCGAATACAACGTCAGCCGCGAGCGGGTGCGCCAGATCGAGGTGCGCGCGTTCGAAAAACTGCAAAAAGCCATGCGCGCCGCGGCGGTGGAACAGAATATGATGGCGGCGTAAGCGGGCGATCCGCAGCCGTCGACACCCCGACGGTCCTGAATCGGCGGGCTCGTCCTCTTGATGCATGGAGGTTGAACTTGGTCGCGCTGCGCCCGTTCAAGTCAGCCGATCTCGACGATCTGTATGAGATTTCGCTCGCAACCGGCCATGCCGGCCGCGACGCCACGGCATTGTATCAAGATCCCCGCATGATTGGTCACCTCTACTCCGCGCCGTATGCGCTGCTAAGTCCGGCCACCAGTTTTGTGGCGGAGGATGAAACCGGAGTTGGCGGCTATATCGTTGGGGCGGTTGATACGTACGCCTTCGACTATCGTTTGGGACGCGAATGGTGGCCAGAGCTACGCGCCGCGTATCCCGATCCACCCGGCTCGCCGCCGACGCGTTGGAACGCCGATCAGCGCCGCTGCTATTTGATCCATCACCCCTGGCGGACGCCTGAAGCCATCGTCGAGACTTATCCTTCCCACCTTCACGTGAACCTCCTACCGCGCATGCAAGGCCAAGGCGTCGGTCGATCCTTGCTTGAGCTTTGGTTCGGCACGGTTCGTCCGCTTGGCGCCGCGGGCGTGCACGTGGGAGTGAGCGCCCATAACCACCGTGGCGTCCGGTTTTGGAAGTCTTGCGGTTTTGTCCCGCTGGAAAACGCGCCGACGGGCTCAACCGTTTGGCTAGGACGACATCTCGACGCCGATCGCTAGGCGAAGACGCCTCAGCCCCGCCGCCAATACACCCCCGTCCGCGCCACACAGCGTTTGGGCAGGGGCTTGTGGCCAGCTTCGACATAGCCGAGCGAGGTCATCAACGTCGCGACCAGGATTTGCGCTGTCGGAACGGCAGCGGCGTTGAGGCGAT
>JANXUA010000071.1 GCA_025352085.1 Caulobacteraceae bacterium
CACCGGTCGAAAAATAGCCCTGGACGATCTACGCTATTGGAGCCCCGTCCATCAGGAAGCCTACGCCGGACCGGCGCAAGCGCTGGAGCGGTGGAAGGAACACGGCGAAAGCTGAGGCTAAAAGCCCTTCGCCGCCATTTCCGCATAGGCCTCCTTAGGCCAGCGGCGATGCAGCCACCACCATTCCCCCGGCCGCTCGCGCACCCGCGCCTCGATGAAGGCGTTGATGGCGCGCACACCGGCCTCAATATCCGCCGTGCGGTCGCCGGTGTCGATCAGCTGGATCGGCTCGTGCACGGTCAGGCGAAACCGCGCGCCGTGCGTCCGTTGCACCGACATCGGCTGGATATCGGCTCCAAAACGCAGGGCCAGACGCGCCGCCGCCGGCAGGGTGTAGACCGCGCGGCCGAAGAACGGCGCAGCAACGCCGCCGTCGTACTTCTGATCGTTCATCATCGCCACCGACCGACCCGCCTTCAGGGCCTCCAGCAACTCGCGCGCGCCGTCGGACCCCTTGGGCGCGAACAGGCGCACCCCGTAGCGGAAGCGGCTCTTCTTGATGCGCGCGTCGACATAGCGGTTGTTCGCCGCGCGATAGGTGATGTCGCAATCGATGCCGGCGTGCAGGATGGCGGCGGACATGACCTCCATGTTGGAAAAATGCCCAGAGATGAACACGCTCGGTCGACCCGACCGCGCGATTGCGCTCAGGCGTTCAGAATTGATGATCTCGACCCGGCCGCTGGCGGGCGTCAGCCGATCGAGCACCGGGAACTCGGCGATATAGCGCCCGAAATTATCCCATTGCGCCTTAAGCAGATCGGCGTGTTCGACCGTGGTAATGTCCGGAAAGGCCAGCCGCAGGCCGCGCGAGGCCGTCTTGTGGGCGCTGGTCAGCGGACCCAGGATGCGAAACAACGCCCCGCCCATCGCCGATGCGGCGTCCACCGGCAGGGCGCGCAGCAGGACGGTCAACAGGTCGAACCCTGCCGCCTCCAGGCGCCAGATCAAGTCTTGAAGCAAGGGGGTGCGGGCCTTGGCCATGGCCTCAATAAGCGCGCGGCAGTCTCCGGAGCAACCTTCCGCGCCTCCCTCCCCTTTATGGGGAGGGATATCGCCTTTGCCTCTAACGCCTGGGCGCGGTAAGCCACGTCCATGCTTTCGCCCGCGCATCTGGACGTCCTCGATACGTTTCTGATCGAGCTCAACCGCGTGTCGGGAGAAGTGATCCTGCCCCTGTTCCGCGCCGCTCACGGCCTGGAGAACAAGAATGTCGGCGGCGCCTTCGATCCGGTCACCGCCGCCGATCGCGGGGCCGAGGCGGCGATCCGCGCCCTGATCGCCAGGCATCACCCCGACCACGGCGTCATCGGCGAGGAATACGGCGAGGATCGGCCGGACGCCGAATTCGTCTGGGTCGTCGATCCGGTCGACGGCACCCGCGCCTTCATCGCCGGCCTGCCGCTGTGGACCACCTTGATCGGCCTGCGCCACCGGGGCGAGCCGGTGCTTGGCTCCATCGGCCAACCGTTTCTGGATGAGGTGTTCGTTGGCCACGCCGGCGGCGCGCGCCTGATCCGCCACGGGGCCAGCCAGCCCTTGAACACGCGCAAAGGAACTCCGCTCAGAGACGCGATCATCGCCACCACCGATCCGCACGCCTGTTTCAAGCCGGCCGAACGCGCCGCCTGGGCGCCCTTGCGTGACGCCGCCCGCCTGGTCCGCCTGGGCTGCGACGCCTACGCCTACGCTATGGTCGCCGCCGGCACGCTCGATCTGGTCGTCGAGGCGGGTCTCAAGAGCTGGGATATCGAGTCGGCCATCCCCCTGATCGCCGGCGCCGGCGGCCTCGTTACCGACTGGACCGGCGCCCCCGTCGGCCGCCACGGCGGCCAGATCGCCATCGCCGGCGACAGGGCCCTGCTCGACGAGGCCGTCGCCCTGCTCAAACCCGCCGCGTTATAGCGGCGCGGTCAAGGCGTCAAATTCGACCCAGAACACTGCTTGGACTTGGTCGGTTTCCTGCAGAATTTCGTGAAACGCGCCGGGAACCTCGACTAAACGCGCGTCGGGAATGCGCGCGGTGACTCGCTGGATGGCGGCGTTATCCACCAACCGTTCCTCCCCGGCCGCCAGAACCGTGAGCGGCGTGGTGATCCTGGGAACGCCGGGGCCTCTCGCAAGCACGCCGGTGGCGCGGAAAGCAAAGTCGAGCCAACCCCACGTCGGCGCGCCCAGGGCTAGGTCGGGATGGGCCGCGACCAAGGCTTCATTGCGCTCGTAGCGCGCCCGATCGTGGGTGAGAATATTGGCCTCGAACGGCGTCGGTGCGGCGTCGGCCTTGATCGCAGGCGCGCCGGCGCGACCGAAGAGTTTGGCCAGGGCGGCGACGGTGCGCGCCACCGGCCGCGGTATGGCGCCGGTCTGCAATCCCAGCATCGGTGCGGTCAGGATGGCGGCGGAAAAACGCGTTTCGCCCGTCGCCATGGCGAGCAGGGTCAGGCATCCTCCCATCGAATGGCCCAGCGCAATCCACGGCCTGGGCAGGCGGCCTTCGAAGGCTGCGAGAAGCTGCTGAAAATCGATCATGAAATCCGCGTGGCCAGCGGCGTGACCGAGCCTTCGGTTAGGCAGCAGACGGACCGACAGACCATGGCCGCGCCAGTCGTGGACCAGAACCGTGAAGCCGCGCGCGCTCAACATCTCCACGATCTCGAAGTATTTCTCGATGGGTTCGGTGCGCCCGGGGCTGAGGACCACCGATCCGCGCGCCTCGCCGGACGCGGGAAAGAGGGCGGCGCGGAGGCGGGCCCCGCCCGCCCCCACGAACCATTCCGCCGCGCCGCCTTGCGGGACCGGCGCGGAGTCGACCCCGAAGAGTGGGGCCGGGTGGGCCAAAACCTAGGCCATTTTCGCAAACAGGGTCTGCATCTTGCTCTGAAGACCCATGGCTACGCCCATGTCCGACAACTGGAGCTTGCCGGTCATGACGGCGGTCATGGCGTCCAGCTTGCCGGCGCCCATCGCTTCTAGGTCCGCGGCGGAGATGGTCATGGTCAGATCGGCCGGGCTGTCGTCATTGGTCACCGTACCGCCGTCGATGTAGATGAAGCCGTCGCCCTTAAGGTTGAATTTCAAGGTCTTGCCGAGGCCGGAGTCGGCGCCGACGGCACCCTTCATACGGTCGGTGATTTCCTGAAGCGTGGCCATGGTTGAATATCTCCCTGTTCGTTGACGATTTAGACCAAATGAGGGTTTCCGCGTAGCGCGTGGACACGACCTAGGCAAGCGCGCTTGGCCGTGAACTTATCCATGTTCAGATGATTCTTCGGCCGCCGCCAACAAGCCCAACCTCAAGGCCTCGGCGAGGAAGCGGTCCACATGATCTCTCGCGTGCGCGGCAAGGGCGTCGTCGCCGGTCACCGGTTCGCCCGCCCGCAGGAACTGGATCTCGTTCAACCGCGCCCTTTCCAGCACGCGCGCGTACATATCCTGGACGCGGGTCTCGCCGTCCATCATCGGCAATACGTGGTGGCCGATGATATCCAAGGCGACCGGTTCGTGGCGACGGCTGGCGGTAAAGGGCGCGCGACACGCCGCATCGGCCCGCGCGAGCGGCGTCGCCTCGGGATGGGCGACCCGCGCATCCGCGGGCGACACGCCGCGCACGGCGACGGAAATCATGCCCAATGTCATCATTTTGAACAGGGCGTCGATCACCTCAAACTGCCGACCTTGCGTCAACGACGCATTCCCTCCGGCGGGCGACAAATCCACGATCGCGCTCGACGCGGGAATGCGCCGGATCATCTCGTCGATACCCTCGGCCACGCTGGAGTAGCTCGTGCTCAGCATACGTCCGGCCGAGTCCTTGAAAACCACCCGGTTGGCCGAAACGTCCTCCTCTGATTGCGCGACGCGATGCAGGCCCAGTGGCGGGACGAAATGCAGGGTGGCAAAATCCTCAAGAACGACGCTGCGGCGCAGCATCGCGCCGGCTTCGGCATGGACGAGCAAGCTGCGACGAAAGGTCCTGCCGGACAGGATATCGATCGATTGCTCGGTGCGGATCAGGTCATTGCCGGCCATGGAACGCAGGGCGTCGACCGGTGCGCCGGCGCCGACCCAGGTCTCTGGCAACATGCTGGCGAATTCGGCTTCGCCCAGATAGGCCAGCCCCGTGTCCGCCAGGGCGCGGGCGAAGCTGGTGAAGGTGCACGGCTCGTTGACGCCCTCAAGGTGCTCGTGGGTGATGTAGTCGTCGTTGTGATGACCAAACGCCTCCGCCGATTTGCGCAGCGTCTCGGCATAGGGGCCGCTGGCCGGGGCGTGCTCGGCGATGAATTTCAGGAATTCGCGCGACAATCGCGCACGATCCTCAACCGGCGCGCCTTCGACGAGAAGCAGCAGGCTGTCGCGGATGACCTGCGACATGCGCCAGCCGGGCAGGACATTGTAACTGACGTAGGCGATCCCGTTGGCGGATAACCTTTCCTTGCAGATCCGCAATATCGTCTCGCGCACCTCGAGCGGAACCCAGCTATAGACGCCATGACAAATGATATAGTCAAACTCGCCTTCCGAAAACTCGCTGATGCTCTGGTGTCTAAGCTCAATATTTTTCAAGCCCGCGCTCTCGATCCGCGCCTGGCCGGCGGAGACCTGCGCCTCGGCCAGATCTATTCCCAGGAAGCGGGCGTTCGGATAGCGCGCCGCCAATGGAATGAGGTTGCCGCCCGAGGCCGCGCCGAGTTCCAGGACACGGGCCGTCTCGATGACCGGCGCCTCGTGTCCGAACAACCGCGCGATCGCCGCCAAACGTTCCGGCTGCGTCTCGGCAAAAGGGTGCGAGACGTATGGAACCGCGTTGTAGCTCGCGGCGATCAGATCAACGGTGGAGGGATTCGGGTTCGATCCGTTCGCGGAACCGTCCGCTTTCCCGACCCCGATTGCCGTCATTTATTGACCGGCGCGGCGTCGGGCGCGGCGAGATCGAACTGGATCGTCGGCATCCGTTGATCGAGCCCAATGCGCACCTGATCGGTCAGGTCCATGGCGCCGTTGAACAGATAGGCGCCGCCGCGTTCGAGAACCACCGAACATCTATGACTGACGACGGCCGCCTCCAGCACCGGCTCCATCTGCCGGTAGATCGCCTGCTCGGCCAACGTCTTGGTTTTCTGAAGCTGAGCGATGCGCGTTTGCCGAAGCGCGGCGTAGGCCTCGGCCCGCCGCCGCACCGGCTCAAGGCGCTTTTGGTATTCTTCCGCCGTCAGCGACCCGCGCTGGGCCTGCACGGCGTTGTCCTCCTGGGTGATGACCTGGTTCTGCGGATTGAGTTCGGCGTTGACCCCGCCGATCAGTTGCTGCAAGCGGCGCTCGCCGTCAGCGGCGGCGCGCGAGGCCCCGAGAGCCGCGGTGCGCGAAAACAGGCAAACACCCGGAAGGGCCGGGCCCATTTGCACCGGCTGGGCGAGCGCGCCGGGCGGCGCCGAACCTGCGGCGCCGAGCGCCAGGAAGACGATGAAAACTCTGCGGAACATGGTCATATTACCTTGACTGATCATCGCTCGGGCAGCGACGGCGCGCTCGCCCGGAGCCGGAGTTTATCTTCACCGCGCCGCCGGCTCGAGGTCCAATGTAAAACCGGGCAGGCGGATATCCATGATCCGTATAACCTCCGCCGTCAGGTCCATGCGCGGATTTACGGCATAGGCGCCGGAGCTTTCAAGCACCGCGCTACAGCCGTGTTCCGCGATCACCGAGGCCAAGGTCGGGGCCATTTCCTTCACGGTGCGCGCGGTGGCGCGCGCACGCGTGCGCGTCAACTGGT
>JANXUA010000088.1 GCA_025352085.1 Caulobacteraceae bacterium
GGCACGCCGGCCTCATGCGCCAGACGCACGGCGGCGGCGGCGATCAGCGGCGTCTGCGGCGCCGGCTTGGCGACCACCGCGTTACCCATGACCAGCGCCGCGGCGACCTGACCGATAAAGATGGCCAGGGGGAAGTTCCACGGGCTGACGCAGGCGAATACGCCGCGTCCGGCGAGGCTCAATTCGTTGAGTTCACCCGTCGGGCCGGGCAGGCGCACCGGGGCGCCATGCCGCCGCGCCTCGACGGCGTAATAGCGGCAGAAATCGACCGCCTCGCGCACTTCGCCCAGAGCGTCCGCGAGCGTCTTGCCCGCCTCGCGCACGGCCAGGGCCATCAGGTGCGTGCGGTCGCGCTCCATCAGATCGGCCAGCCGCTCGAGCACGGCCGCCCGCGCCTCGGCCCCGCGCGCGTCCCAGGCGTCCTGCGCCTTCACGGCGACGGCGACGGCGCGGTCCACATCGGCGATCGTGGCCACGGCGGGCGTCACGGGAAACGACGCCCAAGTCTTTTCCATGCCCGCGATCAGGTCGGCCACGACGCCGGAATCGGAAAGATCGAGCCCTGCCGAATTGCGCCGGTCCTTGCCGAACAGGTTGGCGGGCGCGGCGATCGCCGGGTGCGGGGTCAGGCCCGTCGCCTCGGCATGGGCCACCGGATCGGCCAGCAGGACCGCATCGGGGATATCCTCATCGGCGATCTGGTGCACAAAGCTGGTGTTGGCTCCGTTCTCCAGCAGGCGGCGGACGAGATAGGCCAGCAGATCGCGGTAGCCGCCCACCGGCGCGTAGATGCGCACCGCCAGTCCGCGCGACTCCATCAGGCCTTCATACAGCCCCTCGCCCATGCCGTGCAGGCGCTGGAACTCCAGATCGCGGCGGGCGCCGGCCCACTCCAGCACGGTGGCGACGGTGAGCGCATTGTGCGTGGCGAAGGCCGGAAACAGGCGCGCCTCACCCAGCATGGCCTTGGCGCAGGCCATATAGCTGACGTCCGTGCCGCTCTTGCGCGTGAACACCGGATAGTCGGCCAGACCTCGTTCCTGGGCGCGCTTGATCTCGCTGTCCCAATAGGCGCCCTTGACCAGCCGCACCATCAGGCGCCGGCCGGTCGCGCCGGCCATGGCCCCGGCCCAGGCGATCACCGCCGGCGCGCGGCGCTGATAGGCTTGGATCGCCATGCCCAGGCCGTCCCAGCCGGCCAGCGACGGATCGCCGGCGGCGGCCTCGATGATGTCGAGCGACATCTCCAGCCGCTCGCTCTCCTCGGCGTCGACGGTCAGGCCGATGCCGCCGGCCTTGGCGGCGCGGGCCAGTTCGATCAGTTTTCCGGTCAGATGCGGCACGGCGCGGGCCGACTGGAACGGCTCGTAGCGCGGATCGAGGGCCGAAAGTTTCACCGACACGCTGTCGGCGGCGAAGACGTCGCCCGCGCCGCCGGCCGAGCGGCCGACCGCGGCCACGGCGTCGAGATAGGACTGGAAATACGCCTCGGCGTCCGGATGGGTGCGCGCGCCCTCCCCCAGCATGTCGAAGGAATAGCGGAACGCCTTGTTCGCCCCGCGATCGGCCCGGCGCAGGGCCTCGTTGATGTCGCGGCCAAGTACGAAGGCCTCGCCCATCCGTTGCATGGCCCCGGCCACCGCGACGCGGATCGCCGGCTCGCCGAGGCGCCCCACCAGCGCCCGCACCGCCCCGGCCTGCGGATCGGTCAGGGATTGAGCCAGGATCAGACCCATGGTGGCGCTGTTGACCAGCACCGAGTCGGCCCCGCCCAGGTGCGCGCGCCAGTCGCCCTTGCCGAGCTTGTCGCGGATCAGGGCGTCGGCGGTGCCGGCGTCGGGCACGCGCAGATAGGCTTCGGCGAGGCCCAGCAGCGCCGCGCCCTCCTCGCTGGAAAGACTGTATTCGCGCAGAAACTGATCGACCCAGCCGGCGCGGCCGGGGGCCCGCAGCTCACCCAACAGAGCGGAGGCCTGCAACAGGACCCGCTCGCGTTCGGCGACGCCGAGCCGTGCGCCGTCGGCCAGTTTTCTTAATGCGGCGGGTTCATCCACGCGATAGAGCGGCGCGATGGCGCGGCGGTCGGATGTCAGTCTGGACACGGTTTGCAAGGTTTAAGGTTCCCCAATGACGCATTTTCGCCGCGCGCGAAGTGTTCTATGATACAGCCGATTTTGAAGGATTTCGCTCAGTGAATCGCCTCCTCATTATAACTCTGGCCGTCGCGTCGATCGCCGCTTCCGCCCGCGCCGGTGAAGTGATCACGACCGCCGCCGCCGGCCCGGCGGACGCCGTCCCCGTCGGATCGTCGACCGCGCCTATCCTGATCCCGGACCGTTATGATCTTGGCGACGACATCGTTCGCGACGTAGGGCCGTGCGGCGCCGTGGCCAAGACCGCCGACGGCAAACCCGACAAGAACCCGCACGGCGAAGTCTTCGCCGGCGTCGGCACGCACGGCTATCGCGAGGCCGGCGGCGTGCTGTGCGTTCCGGTGGGCGATCATGCCGCCGCGACCATCGCCGTCGATGTCGGCCATATCGACGGGCGCGGTTGGCGGCGGTAGCGGCGCGGGCACGGGCGGAGCGTCCTTCGGCTTCGGCGCCCATCCCGCTCGGTTATAGACTCATAAACGCGACGCGTTCCCTTAACTCTGCTCTATCCCCGCTGAAATGAGGGGAGCCACGGACACCGTATCGCGTTCATGAGGCCAAACCCTAAACGATCGCGGCCGCGATCTGCGCCGCCAGCGCCCCCAATTCCACGCCGTCGGCCATGCCGGCGCCGTGGCGCCCGAGCGCGACGCCTTCCCAGCGCGGAAGGATGTGGACATGCAGATGAAACACCGTCTGCCCCGCCGGGGCGCCGTTGAACTGGGTCACGACAATGCCGTCGGGCGCGAGCGCCGTCCGCACCGCTCGCGCCACGCGCTGAACCGTGGCCATGACGGCGTTCAGCTCGGCCGGTTCGACGTCCAGCAGATTGCGCGCCCGCGAGCGCTTGTGAACCACCAAGGTATGCCCATCGCCTTGTGGAAAGGCGTCCATGAAGGCCAGGGTGTCGTCGTCCTCGAACACCTTGGCGGCGGGAATTTCACCGCGCACGATCTTTGCGAAGATGTTGCCCTCGTCATATTGGCCATCGAGGCTCATGCGCCTAGTCTCCCGCCTGCACGCCCTCCTTCCTAACAAGGACGGACCTTAAGAGCCATGACCGCGCCGAACGTCACGCCGCGCCAGCAGCAATATTTCGCCTCCATGGCCGCGAGTTTGGCGCGCGACACGGGCAAAACCCTCGATGAGTGGGTCGCGATCGCCCGCACATGCCCCGAAGCCGGCCATCGCGCCCGCCTCAAATGGTTCAAGGCGACGCACGGCCTGTTGCAGAACCGGGCCTCGCAGGTTCTCGACGCGGCGTTTCCGTCGGAATTGGACTGGACAGACGCCCAAGGGCTGATCGACGCTCTGTGGAACGACCCGGCCGCCCGGGTTCTCTACGAGGCGGTCGACGCTGTCGCGATGGCCCGTCCGGGCGCGATCCGCACCGCCCGCAAAGGTTACACCGCCTGGTCGCGCACCTTTCAGTTCGCCGCGCTGAGGCCGGTAAAGGGCGGGGTAATCCTTGGCCTCGCCATCGCGCCCGACGTTGACGCGCGACTGGAGGGGCCGCGCTCGGAATCCTGGTCGGAGCGGCTCAAAGCGCGCACGCCGCTGGGGTCGGTCGGCGACATCGACGACGCGGTCGCCGCCTGGCTGCGCGCGGCGTGGGAAAAGGCCTAGATCGGGTTTTCGGTCCCTCCCCCCACCCTCCGTCATGGCAGACCGTCAGTGTCGGGGCGAGCGGTGGGTGTGGCCGTGCGGCCGCACGGCCATTGCGGGGCCTCGCCGAATGGATCACCGGGACTGACGCCCGGTGATGACGGAGGGTGGGAGGGGTGGCCGGGACTGACGCTCGGCTATGACGGCGGTTGATGGGAGATCGATTCAAGACGATCGCTTTTGGCGATTTGCGGACGAGGACATCCGCGCTCCTTAAACCTCCTGCCGAAACGGCGAATATTCTTCGGCCAGCCAGTCCATCTCGCCCTGCACCGCGCTGCGCTCTTCCTCGAGAAACCGCGCCACCGGAACGCGCAAAGCGCGGTCGGTTATGTGATGAGCGGAATAGACCGCACACGGAAGATAGCCGCGGGCGATCTTGTGTTGGCCCTGAGCCCCCGCCTCCACGCGGGCGAGGCCTGCCCCGATCGCGTGCTCGATGGCCTGATAGTAGCAGAGCTCGAAATGCAGGAAGGGAACTTCTTCCAGGCAGCCCCAGTTGCGGCCGTAAAGGCAATCGGCCCCGATCAGATTGAGCGCGCCGGCGATCCAGCGCCCGCCGCGCCAAGCCATGATCAACAACACCCGGTCGGCCATCCGTTCGCCCAGAAGAGAGAAGAACCGCCGGTTCAGATACGGCTGGCCCCACTTGCGCGAACCGGTGTCCATGTAAAAAGCGAAGAAGGCGTCCCAGTGATCCTCGGTCAGATCCCGTCCGGTCAGACGGACGATCTCCAGACCGGCGACAGCGTCGCGGCGCTCGCGGCGGATGGTCTTGCGGCGGCCTGACGAGAGGGCGCCGAGGAAGTCGTCGAAGCTGCCGTAGTCGGCGTTCAACCAATGATATTGCTGGTTCTGGCGCAGCAACATGCCGCGCTCGCCCATCATCCGCCACTCGTCATGCCTCGGGAAATTCACCCCGAGCGTCGAGACGCCGAAGCGCTGGCAGAGGCCGAGCGCGCCGTCGATCAGGGCGCGGCGCCCAAAATCGCGATCGACGCCGGCGCCGACGATCAGGCGCGGACCGGTCACCGGCGAGAACGGCGAGGCGCTCACCAGCTTGGGATAGTATCGCCCGCCCGCCCGCTCATAGGCGTCGGCCCAGGCATGATCGAAGATGTATTCGCCCTGGCTGTGCGACTTCAGATAGAGCGGCATGACCGCGACGACCTTGTCATCCGCATCGTGCAGGGCCAGGTGCTGCGGCGCCCAACCCGCGCGCTCGGCGGCGCAGCCGGACTGCTCGAGGATGTCGAGAAAATCGAAGGAAACGAATGGGTTGGCGGCGTAGTCCGGCGCGGCGGCGCAGCCGTCCCAGGCGCCCTGGCCGATTTCGGAAATCCTGCGGTGAACGCTCACGACCGCCGAAGAGGCGGCCTTTTGGGCCGTCACGGAGCGAATCCCTCGAAGATCATGTTGTCGCAGTGGCCTTTTACGGCGTTCCATTGATCCGGTTCACGCGCCGTCCAGGCGATGATCGGCATGCCATTTTTGCGATATCCATCGGCCTTCGTACTGGGCAACATGTCCAGGCCCAGAGCCAGAAAGTGCGGCTTGGCGATCGCCACATGGCGCAGGTCCGCATATTGCTTGCGAAGTTCCGGCGCCAGATTGCGGGCGTCCTTGCCCGCATAGCTATAACTGTTGAGACCACGCAGGACACCTGGATGGTGTTCGGCGAACCAGCCGTGCGAATAGGGGTTGAAGCCGATCACGCTGGTCGGGCCATTGTGATCGATGAGAACCTCATGCACCCGCCGCTCCAGCGGGCCCACTTCGCCATAGGGAATCTTGATCTCGATGTGCACCATCGCCTTGTGCCCGACCAGGGTGAGGGCTTCGGCGAGGGTGGGAATGGTCTCGTCCGTGCCGGCGAGGCGCGTCTTGCCGAGATCCTCGGCGGTGTGATCCGAGAGGCGCCCCTCCACGCCGGTCATGCGGTCGAGCTTGGCGTCATGGAAGACCACCGCCTCGCCGTCGGCAGTCAGCTGCACGTCCAGTTCGATATTGTAGCTGGCGGCGCAGGCGGCCTGGAAGGCGCCGAGGGAATTCTCCGGCGGGCCGTGCGGCGACCAAAGGCCGCGATGGGCGATGGGCGGCCCGTATAGTCGCTCCCACGCTGCGCCGAATTGGTTCTTCACGGCGAACCCTCTGGCGCGTCGATGACGGCGTCGACCTCGACGGCGAAGTTCAGCGGCAGGCGGTAGACACCCACGGCCGACCGGGCATGGCGACCGGCATCCCCGAACACGTCGACCATCAGGTCCGACGCGCCGTTGATGACCTTGGGAATATCGAAGAAATTGGGTCCGGCCTGGACGAAACCGCCCAGTTTCACCACGCGGCGAACGCGGCTGAGATCGCCGCCGCAGGCCGCCTTCATCTGCGCGATCAGATTGAGGCCGCACAATCGCGCGGCGGCCTGGGCGGCGGCCAGATCGACATCTTCGCCGACAATCCCGCGAATTCCGCCCTGAGCGTCGAGCGATATCTGGCCGGAGATGTGCACCAGATCGCCGCAGCGCACGAACGGCACATAGTTGGCCACCGGCGCGACCGGGGTCGGCAGTTCGACGTTCAGGGCCAGCAGACGCGCTTGCGGGTCGTTCATGCCCGTGATTGTTAACGCGTCCACGCGCCGCATCAAGGCAAAAGGCCCGACGCCTTGACGGCGCCGGGCCTAAAAATGCCGTTTGGCCACCCCTACCGTGGGGTGGACGCGCGCGGTTTAGATTGCGCGCGACGCCTGGGCGTGCTCGACCATGGCGGTGACGCGTTCGTTGATCGGGCTCATGGAGTCCTTCATCGACGCAGAAACCAGTTCCGCCATCTTCTTCATTTCCGCGACATAGCCTTCAAAGGCGGTCTTGGCGAAGCTCGTCTGGTACTCGATCACTTCCTGGACGCTCTTCGCGGTCGCGAGGGTCTTGGCGGCGGCGACCTGATCTTCCATCGACTTCTTGGAATAGGCCATGGCCGCGGCGCCCAGGGTCTCGGCGCCCTTGGTGGCGGCGGTCACGGAGGCGACGACGGCTTCCAGGTTCTTCTTGGAATGGGTGTTCAGCTCGGTCAGGGCGGCGACGGACTTCTCAACGGAATCCTTGAACGCGGTGACGCCCGAGGCGGCGAAGGTTTCGGCGGTGGTTTTGGCGGCGGCCATGATGCGTATCTCCTTGATGGGTGTGGGGGCGGGAGTTCAGAACGGGGCAAAAGGGAACAGGGGCGGCGCGGATGTTCGGGCGTCTTCAACAGTCACAGCTGCCATTCCCATGCTGCAGCGCACACGTCAAGCAATTTTTGTGCGATGCAGCATTAATCACAATTTCGTCACTCTTGCCCAGCGCGACGTTTTGTCCAGTGTTGTTTACCTTTGTGCAATGGGAGGTAAGCCATGTAAGGGGCATCTACGGTGGTCCAATCGCTGCCGGCGTCTTTCGTTGCCTGGAGTTAAGCCCTTTGATTGAGTTCCCGCGGTCTTTTGCGTGTATCGCCACGGCGCTTGCCCTCGTGTTCTCCGTCGCGGCGCCGACGGCGACCGCGCAGACCCTCCAGGTGCCGTCGTGGGAGCCCAAATACACGGCCATTGTGATGGACGCGCGGTCCGGCGAGGTTCTCTACGCTCAACGCGCCGACAGCCCGCGCTATCCAGCCTCGATCACCAAGATCATGACCATGTATCTGGCGTTCGAGGAGCTCTCGTCCGGCCGCCTGCACCCCTCGGACATGGTCGTCGTCTCTCCGCACGCGGCGGCCCAGGCGCCGTCGAAGCTCGGCCTGCGCGCGGGCGACAGCATCTCCGTCGACGACGCCATGCACGCCATCGCAGTCAAATCGGCCAACGATATGGCCGTCGTCCTAGCCGAACGGATCGGCGGCACGGAATCGCGCTTCGCCGCCCTGATGACCCTCAAGGCCCAACAGTTGGGCATGCAGAACACCCAGTTCGTCAACGCCAACGGCCTGCCCAACAGCCGCCAGGTTTCGACCGCGCGGGATATCGCCATCCTGTCGCGCGCAGTGATCCGCGATTTCCCGCAGTACTACGGATTTTTCAGCCAGGAACAGTTCACCTTCCGCGGCCAGACCATGAACAATCATAACGGCCTCCTGGGCCATATGCCGGGGGTTGACGGTCTGAAGACGGGCTTCACCAACGCCGCCGGCTTCAACCTTTCGGCCTCGGCCATGCGCGACGGCCATCGCCTGATCGCCGTGGTGCTCGGCGGCTCGACGCGCCTGGCGCGCAACGCCAATGTCGAGAGCCTTTTGCTCACGGGTTTCGACATTGAACAGCGCCGCGATCGCGGCGAGAAAATTCTCGTTACGCAAAACCTGTTCCAGACGACGCCGGAGGTTTCCTACGCCTCCAACGGACACGTCGGCGCCGACCAAGGCGACGACGACCCGATCGACATTGTTCTGACCCGCGCGAACAGCCGCGCGGCGCCGCCGCCCGCCCCCGCGATGGCCGCGGCCAAGGCGATCGCCGCCGGCGAAACCAGGCATTGGTGGGTCCAGGTCGGCGAGTTTCGCAGCCGCGACGCCGCGCGATCGCAGATTGAAGCCATCGCCCGACGGTTTTCGCGCCTGTTCGACAATGCCGAAGGTTCGGTCGATGGCGCCGGACGTGCCTATCGCGCCGTGTTCACCGGGTTGAGCGAACCGGCCGCCCGCGAAGCCTGCTCGACGGTGCGGAGCCACGGCGTGCCGTGCATCGCCGGCGGTCGCGCCTAACCCATCCCTCGGCTATCGGTGAGAATCAGGACTTTGTCAGCCGGTCTCGCGCCGCGTTGAGATGGGCCGCCAAACCGACGGTTCCTCCGTGATCGGGGTGAGCCAGCCGGATCAGGCGCCGATAAGCCCAATCGATGTCGGTTCGTCGGGCCTCTGCGCCGACTCCCAGGATCGCGCGCGCTTCGGATTCGCTTAACTCCCCGCCCCTCGGCTCGGCCATCGACGCGGCCGACCGTCGAAGAGCGGTCATCCGACGGCGAAAAAAGACCGTCGCCAGGCGAAAGAACCGCAAGGGGGCGTGCACCCGCGCCGGCCGTCGCCCCGCCCAGACCAGCAGGCTAAGGATGGCGGCGCCAATGGCCAAAGGGTTCATGGTCGGGCTACTCTAACGATCCTGAACTCCAACGGCCTCGGGGGCGGCGATGAGTCCCAAGTCCTGCATCAATAGCAGCAACTCCTGCCGCGCGGCCAAATGGGCCAGGGACACCTGCACCGGGCGCACCGCGCGTGACAAATCGGTGACAGTCAACCCGAACGGGAACAACTCGCGGTAGATCACCCGATCGCGCAGGCCGGCGATGGCGCGAAAGCCCACCCGACGTGAGAGCGCCGCCAAACGCTCGTCAACACGTTTGCGGTTGCGCGGTTCCACCGACGCCAGGCGATTGCGCAGCACGACCCAATCGATCGAGCCGCCTCGCTCGGCAGCGCGGTGTTTGCGCGCCTCCCACACCGTCTCGGCGTAGAGGCTGGGCCGGGTCACCACCAATGTCACCGGGTCAACGATCCCCAGCACGTCGAAATCGACGAAGCTATCGTTCATCGGCGTTACGACCAGATCCGCCCTCCTGTGCGCCGCGCGCGAGAGCGCGGTGTCGGCGCCCGGCGTGTCGACGACAATGAAATCGGCGTCCCGCGCCAGGGCGGCGTGCAGGTCCTCTTCGGTGTTCGCCGCTACGACGATCGGGTGCGGCAGGACCACCTCCTGCGCCGCCGACCACGCTTGCCGATTGGCGAAAAAATGCCCGGTCGACTGTTGGCGGATGTCGAGATCGATCACCGTCACGCGGGCGCCCTCATGCAACATGGCCGTGGCCAGATGCACGGCGATGGTGGACTTGCCCGCCCCGCCTTTTTCATTCCCAACGACAATAGTACGCGCCTTCGACACCCGATAGGTCCCACTAAAACCACTAGAGCCTGATGCGTATGCACGGAAAAGGTGCGGACGCTTCAATCAGGCTCTGTACTTTTGAATCTAGAGCAGGATTCAGATTTCAGGCGGAACCGTCCAAAATCATCCTGCTCTAGGGGCGCGATTCTGTTCCGGCCCCTTGCCGCGCGTCCTTGCGTCATGCCGCGGCGGCTGACAAGGGCGGCTGGACCAGCCTGGTGGCCTCGGTCATAAGGCCCCCGCGCCAAGGACCCCGTCATGACCCCACTTCCTACGGTCCGCACCATTGCCGAACTGCGCCGCCGGATTACCGCCTGGCGCGCCGATGATGCGCGAATCGCCCTGGTTCCGACCATGGGCGCCCTCCACGACGGGCATTTGTCCCTGATCCGCCTGGCCCGCAGTCGGGCGACCAGGGTGGTCGCCAGCCTGTTCGTCAATCCAACCCAGTTCGCGCCAACGGAAGACTTCCAGAGCTATCCACGCAACGAAGTGCGTGACGCCACCCTGCTCAAGGCGGCCGGCTGCGACCTTCTCTACGCCCCCGACCCGGACGAGATGTATCCCGACGGGTTCGCCACAACCGTCACGGTCGCGGCGGAGACAACAAGCCTGGAAGGCGCCGTGCGGCCGGATCATTTCGCCGGCGTCGCGACGGTTGTCGCCAAGCTGCTGATCCAGGCCGCGCCCGACCTCGCGGTGTTCGGAGAGAAGGACTACCAACAGCTGCATGTCATCCGTCGTCTGACCGCCGATCTCAATCTGGCCGTAGAGATCATCGGCGCCCCGATCGTCCGTGACAGCGACGGACTGGCCCTGTCCTCCCGCAACGCCTATCTGAGCGCGTCCGAGCGGTTGATCGCGCCTGGCCTCCATCGCGCCCTCGAGGCGGCGGCGGCGGCCCTGCGCGCGGGGATGGATGTGGCCGAGGTTGAAGCCGAGGCGATTGGGTCGGTCCTGGGCGCGGGCTTCGACGCGGTCGACTACATCGAGGTGCGGTCCGCCGACCGGTTGGCGCGAATGGGACCCGGCGCGCATGATAGCGCGGCGCGCATTCTGGCGGCCGCGCGCCTCGGCCGCACCCGTCTTCTGGACAATATCCACGTGTGAAGGCCACGCGCCGGCATGGTCATGGACGCGCCGTCGCGATAGGGTCTCCCGCATGGTGCTTTCAGTCGAGGCGACGCCGACAGACGCGCTGAAGCGGCTGTTCAACAGTGACGCGGCGTCCTCCTTCTGCCTGTCCGGCGGGTCGGCGCTGTATCTGGCCGGCGAGCCGGCCGATAGCCTCTATTGGCTGCGCACCGGCAGGCTGGCCGCCCTGCAGGCCAACCACGATCATGACGGGCCGCTGATCGGTCTGATCCACCCCGGCGAGCCGGTCGGCGAGATGGCCCTTATCGGGGGGGGCGCCCATTCGGCCGATGTCGTCGCCCTGCGCGATTGCGAAATTTCGGTCGTCTCACACAAAGCCTTTTTCGAAGCCGTGAACCGCGAACCAGCTCTGATGACCGAACTGGCCCGGCGGATGCTGTCGCGCATGCGCCCGGTGCAGCATATTCAGGGCCAACCATCCGTGTTCGGGTTTTGCGCGGTGGGGCCGGGATTGAAGGTGCGCGCGCTGGTTGAATCCATCGCCAAAATCATGCGCGATCACGGTCACCGCGTAACCGTGGTCGGCGCGGAGGCTCAGCACTCGCCTGGTCAATGGTTTTTGGACACGGAACACGATGAGGACTTTGTGCTTTATGCCGCCGAGCCGGATGAGGTCGACTGGATTCTCATGATGAGCCGGCAGGTTGATCGGCTATTTCGCGTCGCCGCAGGCGCCGAGAGCCCACCGCCGAATCTCGCCGCCGTTCCGGGCGATACGCCCTACAGCCGACGACTGACCGATCTGATCCTGATCCAGAAGGCTAATTGCCGCATCCCTCGCGGCTCGCCGGCCTGGAGCGCGGCGGTGGCGCCCGATCGCGTGTTCCACATCCGCCAGAACCGGGTCACCGATCTCGAGCGGCTGGCGCGGGTGATCACCGGTCAGGCCATCGGCCTGGTTCTGTCCGGTGGCGCGGCGCGGGCCTATGCGCATATCGGCGCGATCAGGGTCCTGCGCGCCGCAAAGATTCCCATCGATTTCGTGGCCGGCGTTTCCATGGGCGCGATCATCGCCGCCGGCATGGCCATGGGCTGGGACGATCGCGAGATCGACCGGCGTATTCGTAAGGCCTTTGTCGACAGCAATCCGGTCGACGACATCGCCCTGCCCCTGATCGCCATGACCCGCGGCGGCAAGGTGCGCGCGCGGCTCGCCCAGCATTTCGGCGACCAGGATATCTGCGATCTTTGGCTGCCGTTTTTCTGCGTTTCCGCCAACCTCACCACCGGACAAACCGAGATACTTCGGCACGGGCGACTGAGTGACGCGCTGGCCGCATCGGGCGCGTTGCCGGGCTTCCTGCCACCGGTTCTCAAGGGCCAGGACGTCTTAGTCGACGGCGCCGTGCTCAACAATTTCCCCGCCGACATCATGCGCCAAATTCAGTCGGGACCGATCATCGGGGTGGATGTTAGTCGGGGTCGCAGCGTCGCGGCAGGCGACATCACCACCATGTCGCTGTGGCGTTGGTTCCTGTCCGGCGAGTGGCGCAAGGGACCGCCCATCGTCTCCCTGCTCATGCGGGCGGCGACCCTGAGCACCACACGCGACCTGCGCGCCGCCCGTGAGGCCACCGACGTCCTGATCCTGCCGATGGTCGACCACATCGAAGTGCGCGACTGGAAGGCCTATGACGAGGCGGTGGAGGCCGGCGCCCTGGCGGCGCGCGCCGCCCTCGCCAAACTCACCAAACCGGTGACGGAGTTGCGGCGATCACCCCGGTGATCTCGCCGCCGCGCGTCAAGGCGAAAACGCCGCGGGCTCGCGGCGACGGCCGCGAGGGTCTACTATGCCTGGGAACGCGCGCGCGCCGACGCGCGAGACGTCGGAGGAAGCCATGTCCAGATCCCTGATCGCCGCAACCGTGGTGGCCGCCGTCATAATGGCTCCTCTCGCCTACGCCGCCCGGGCGCAACCACCGTCGGCATCCGCCGCGATCCTTTCCGACCCGAGTCGTCCAACCGCGGACTTGGCCCGCGACGCCGCGCGCAAACCGGCCGAAATGCTGGCGTTCGCCGGCGTCAAGACGGGCGACACGGTGATCGAGCTGGTGCCCGGCGGCGGCTATTTCACCCGGATCCTGAGCAAGGCCGTCGGGCCGGGCGGCCATGTCTACGCCGCCGCGCCTGACCCCAAGTCCAGCGACGCCGAGCCAGCCGCGGCCAAAATCGCCGCCGAGCCGGGCTATGCCAATGTCACGGTGATCCCGATCTCGGTGGCCGGTCTGATGGCCGCGCCGACCGCCGACGTGATCTGGACCGCGCAGAACTATCACGACATGCACCTCTCGCGCCTGCACGTCGACGTCCCGGGCTTCGACAAACTCCTGTTCAGCAAGCTCAAGAAGGGCGGCGTGTTCATGGTTATCGACCATGTCGCCGTGGCCGGGTCGCCCGTGACCGAGACGGCCGACAAGCTGCACCGCATCGATCCGGCCTTCGTCCGCACGGAGGTCACCGGCGCGGGATTTGTGTTCGACGGCGAAAGCGCGGCCCTGCGCAACCCCGATGATCCGCACACCACCTTGGTGTTCGACGCTTCGATCCGCGGCAAGACCGATCAGTTCGTGCTCCGATTCCGCAAGCCGTAGAGTGTGAAATCCCTCCCTCCCCTTCATGGGGAGGGTGAGTCGCGGCAGCGACCGGGGTGGGGCTCTTTGCGTCGAAGGTTCCCCACCCCGGACTTCGCGGAGCCTGTCCTCGGGCGCGCGCTTCGCGCGACCCGGGGGCTTCGTCTCGACCCGCCCCATAAAGGGGAGGGAAAACCCTACCACGCCCCCGCTTCCCGCAACCGTTTGGCGAGATCGGCCGGGACCGCGCCGGGCGCGCCGCCCTCGCCCAGATCGCCGGGCGCATCTTCCACGGATAGATAGCGCCAGCCCTGGAACGCCCGGCGCGGCGTCGGCAGGGTGAGGATCAGCCGCTCGTCCAGGGTGATTTCGCAGCGTTTGGCCGGCCCGGCGCCGACCGTGTCGACGGCCAGGATGCGCTGGCGTGACAGGATCGTTCCCTTGAACACGCGATAGAGCGAGCCGCCGTTCACCAGGTCTTCGGCGCGTTTGGGCGTCTGGCGGGTGCGCAGGATCCACGGCCGACCGGCCAGGGCGGATTCGACGTCGTCCGACGCCGCGTCCGTCGGCGCGCGCTCGCGCCGCCACGCCAGCAGCTCCTCGACCGTGTCGCAGCCGACGCAGAGCTTGATCAAATGCAGGGCCATGACCCCGGGCATACACCGCGCCCGGCGGCTCTGGGAAGAACCGCCGGGCGCGGGGGTCGCATCAAGGAGCGCGGCCTATTCGTGGTGGTCATCGCCCATGTGCTCATGGCCCATCTCGCCCATGCCGTGCTCATGGCCCTTACCGCCCATGCCGTGCTCGTGGCCCATGCTCATCTCATGCAGCCTCGCTAGGGCGTCGAAGGTCCGGCGTTGCTCGGGGCTGAGCACCGCATAGAGCGACTTCACCGAGCCGATCACCTGTTGCATGTGCTCGTGCATCCGCGCGGCGTGCTCGTCCATCTTGTGCGCCATCATCTCCAGGCGCTCGGGCGTGGTCATGTTGGCCATGGCGGCGTGATCGGCGCCCATCTGGTCGTGATCGCCATCCATCCGATGGTCGCCGGCGCCCATTTCACCCTCATGCGGGTGCATCGCCGCGACAACGGCGCTGAACGCCGATTCCTGATCGGGCCGGATGTTGAGGGCGTCGTGCAGCATTTTGACATGCGCGGCCATGTGTTCCTGCATGTGCTTGTGCATGGCCTCGCCATCCCAGCCTTGATGGGCGGGGGCCGCGGCGGGCGGCGCCTCCTGGGCGATGGCGACGGCGCTGACGGACAGGGCCGCGGCAAGCGCCAGGGCGGAAATCTTCGAGACGAACATGGAAAATCCTTGGTGGAGTGGGCGTTGCATCGTCCCTAGCCGGCGATTGTTGCCCGCCCGTGTCCACGCCGAAACGCCGGGCGTTAAATTTTCGTCATGCGCCCGGGTCACATCCAGTCAATGTTGACGCAGACTCCCGGAGGGGAGAATGCGCTCCGGTCTGTCACCATCAGAATCCGGGACACGATATATTTGCCCCGCAGGCGAGGTTCGGACGAAATTTTGTGGTCTGGGTAAGTATATCATGTCCCGATTTTCGCCGCATCCGGCAGGCACGGCTAAAGAGCTTCACCATCGACCGCCTGATGACTATCCTCGACCGGCTCAACCGCAAGGTGCAGGTGTCTGTCGCCGTCTATCCGCGCGATTCTTCTGGGGTGGGTGTTTTGCACATTTGAGCGTCCCACTAACAACAATGATATTGGGAGGCCTGCCTTGAAAGTGATCGTTAGTCGAAAGGGAGTCGATAGCGCCGCCGGAAAATGCGCTGGCGCATTGATTGGCGGACGCCCAATTAGCATTCCGATACCCACGAGAGAACCATCACCGACGACATACGGAATGCTCAGCGATCCGCGAGCAACTGTTGCTCATGATCTCAGCAAGGGAACCCTGAGCGGGGATCGAATGTGCCATCTCGATCCAGATATTGACCGTGGTGCCTTGATGATTCGGCCCGAAGGTTGGCGTGGCGCATTGGGACAGGTCAGTTCCTCACTCTCGCACCTACGCAACCAATCGGTCAAAGCGGGTGACCTGTTCCTGTTTTGGGGCCTTTATCGACCGGTGGAAAGCGTGGAAGGCTGCTGGCGGTATGCTGGCCCTCGCCAGCACGCTGCATTCGGCTGGCTTATAATCGATTCCGTGCATGATGTTGTGGGCGACGGATCACAAGTACTCGCCCTGCATCCATGGTTGCGGGATCACCCGCATGTTCGCCCTCATTGGACGGCCTCCAACTCGGTCTATGTCGCTGCCGAACGTTTTGAACTGGATGGCCGCTCGTTTCCCGGAAGCGGCGTATTCTCTCAAGCCTTTCGATTGACCGCACTGGACAGCCCGCTGCCGAGCCGCTGGTCCGTGCCTGCTTGGCTTGATCCGACGCAGGGCGGCGTTGGCATGAGCTATCACGCGGAACCGCGCTGGCTGGGAAATGGTTTGCTCCAAACTGCTGCACGAGGGCAAGAGTTTGTCGCAGACATTGCCGACCGAACCGACGCCCGAAAATGGATTGCGGACATTTTGGAGGCAAATGCATGAGGGTTTGGAGCTATGTCATCACCACCGATCGTGGCAGCGCGCCGAATTACGACCGCCCATCCGTCACACTCACAATTTGCAAACCCCGGATCAGAATGCGTGCGCAAAAAGGTGATTTTGTGCTGGCCTTCAATGGGCACACTCTTGCCAGCATCCCGCATTCAGTGAGGTGGGCAGGGATCATCTCTGAAGTATTGCCGATGGAGCAATACTGGGAAGATCCCCGCTTTCGCGGAAAGCGCCCCGACCGCTCGGAAACTCCTGATAACATATATCGGATGATAGACGGAGCCTTGTCGCAAGTCCCCAACAACAGCCACGGTCAGGGTAGCATTGCAACCGATCTTCACGGCAAGAATGCACTGATATTTTCGCAGGCATGGCATATGGGCGATGACAGGCCAGTGCTACCTGAAGTCTTCAATCTCTGGGTTACGGCCAACCGGCGACTGGAGCGGCTCCGCGAAATTAGCGCGGAAGAATGGATCAAACTCCGAGGCTGGCTCGATGCACATAATTGCGGGATTCCGAGAAATCGAGGCGGGTCACCATGCCGCCCCTCTCCTTCACCACGAAAGCATATCAAATGCTGACATCAAGCCGCACCAAATTGCCCTTCTCAACGATCCCAAGCCCCGCAACAGCATTCCGCACTGTATCCGCCACATAGGATTTCGAGAGATGCGCGTAATGCCGCCGCGTAATCCGTTCGTCGGCATGGCCCAAGGCTTCCGCGATCACAGCCATCGGCACGCCGCGCAAAGCCATGCGCGTGCCAGTAAGCAGTGCTGCCTGCACCAAAGGGCGAAACGCCGGATCGCAAGCATTGACCAAGCGGCGGGCCTCATCGTCGGACAGGTAGCGCAGCTTGGGCGCATCGGCCTTTGCGAAGGGCTTTTCGCGCCGCCACGCATCGTCAGCCCCTGCCTTGCCGTTCCGGTAAGCGGTATTGAGCGCCGCTTTCAGAATGGTGAGAATCCGGTTGGCGCTGGAACGGCGACGGCGGCGGGCCTCGTCGGTGTCGGCGGTCGCCCGGACGTTCTGCTGTTCCGCACCCTTGGCGGTTCGCAACCGCGCCGGAGTATTGGCAAGCGACACAAGCCAGTCGTTGATTGTCTT
>JANXUA010000100.1 GCA_025352085.1 Caulobacteraceae bacterium
CGTCGTTCGCAAGCGCCAAACCGCCGACGCCCCGCATCACCGAGGCCGCGGCGCGATCGACCGCTTTGGCGATGGTCAAAGGCGGCACGGTCAAGGCAGGCGAACTTGAAACCGAAAACCGACGACTGATCTACAGCTTCGATATCGCGCAGGCCGGTCGGACCGGCATTGAGGAAATTCAGATCAGCGCCCCAACCGGCAAACTGGTGTCGCGTCATCACGAAAGCCCCGCCAAGGAGGCGGTTGAGGCCGCCGCCGACGCCCACGCCGGCGTCAAGCCGCGCTAAAGCCTCGCGCCACCGACGGTGACGGCTTGGCTGGCGAGGACTTGTGTGGAACGATCGTCGGTCACGACCCCAAGAGTCTGACGAAAAGTCCTGCATGACCCTCACCGCCTGGGCCGTCACCACCGGAGAGGCCGGCATGCGCACGCAGGCGCGCGGGCTGGCGGCGACCGTGGCCGATGTTGTGGTTGAAAAAGCCGTCGGCGGCCGCCTTGCCTGGCCCTGGACGGGACGACCCCCCGAGCCCCCCCTGACGCAGCCCTGGCCGGATATCATGATCACCTGCGGGCGCCGCGCCGCGCCGCACGCTATCGCGGTGAAACGCGCCAGCGGCGGCAAGACCCTGATCGTGCATGTGCAGGATCCGCGCGCGCGGCGGGGCGCCTTTGATCTGATCGTGGCGATGGATCACGACCGAATCGTCGCCGGCGGCAATGTGATCAAGGTCCCGACCGCCTTGCATGATCTGACCGCGGAAAATCTTGCGGCGGCGGGGCGGGACTGGCGGGATCGCTTCGCCGCCCTGCCCCGCCCCTTGACCGGCGTGATGATCGGTGGCGACGTCAAGGGGCGGGCGTTCACGATCGAGGATGGCCTCAGACTGATCGCCGGGCTCAAGCGTCGGCGCGGGTCCGGCGGCCTGGCGATCACGCCGTCGCGGCGCACGCCACAACCGGTGAAGGACATGCTCACCGATGCCTACGCGGGCGACCGTGGCGTTTTCCTCGGCGATCTTGGGGGCGACAATCCCTATCGCGCCATCATCGCTCTTGCCGATCGTCTGGTGGTGACCGGCGATAGCGTGTCGATGGTCTCCGAAGCGGTTGCGACTCCCCTGCCGGTCGAAGTGTTCGACCTCCGCATCACCCGCTATCGGGACTTCATCCAGAACCTGGTCGACCTTCGACGCATCGGCCGTTTCGACGGCGTCCCCACCGCCCCGCTCGCCGCCACCCCGATCAACGCCACCGAGATCGCCGCGCGGGCGGTGCGCGCCCTGCTTCAGTCGCGGACCGGCGTGATCGGATAGGCGAGCTGTTCGCGGGCGCGCCAGTCGCGGGTGACATAGTTCATGATCACCGATTTGCGCACGCTGGCGATCGGGCGCCGCGCCAGCCCGTGCCAGGTGTCGGCGCCGGGCACGAACACCAGGGCGGTGTTGTCAACAAACGGCGTCGTCTTGGCCCAGGTTTCATGGTCCGCATAGATGTCGGTGCCCAGATCCGCCTGACCGGCGCCGTCGGCGAGATAGATCAGCATGGTGAAACGCTTGACCCCCAGATCGGTGTGCGGCTCCAGCCAGAAACCGTCGGTGTCCTGGGCGTATTCGAGGCGCACATAGCTGCCGGAGAGATCGGCGCCGGTGTAGGCGGTCACCGCGTCGGTGACCGCGCGCGACTGAAAGGCGTCGGCGACGGCGGCGCAGGCGTCGAATCTGGCCATGTTGGCGGCGTCGAAATAGTGGCGCTGGTCGTTGTGCAACTCGCGCTTGCCCGACACGCCGCCCAGATCGGGGGCCCCGAACGGCAGGCCGCGCAGGGCGTCCGTCATGCCCGGCGGAAACACGTCGGACACCAGCCAGTGGCGATAGGGCGCGGCCAGCGCCCCCGCGCGCGCGAAGGCGGCGACAAGGGTCGCCTGGACGGCGAGGGTCAGATCGTGACGCGTGATAGTCTGGGTCAAGGATGCGAAGGTCCGGTGGATCGGCTCGATTATACGCCGTTATAGACGCCCGCCAGGGTTTGTTTATTGCGGTGGCGTCATACGCCCTTGACCGACGCCATCCCGGCGCCTTTCATGCCGCCCCTTTTTGACCGTCCGATGGAATGACCGCCGTGGCTGAAGATCCGAACGACTGGGACGCCGCCACCCGCCTGATCCGCGGCGGCCTGAACCGATCGAGCCACGGCGAGATGGCCGAGGCGCTGTATCTCACCCAGAGCTTCGCCTACGATACCGCCGAGAGCGCCGACGCGCGGTTCTCCGGCGCGGATACCGGCTTCATCTACGCCCGCTACGGCAGCCCCACGGTCAAGATGTTCGAGGATCGCCTCGCCCTGCTGGAGGGCGCGCAGGCCTGCCGCGCCACCGCCTCGGGCATGGCGGCGGTGCATCTGGCCCTCACCGGCCTGGTCAAGGCCGGCGATCATGTGGTCTCGGCCAAGGCCCTGTTCGGATCGTGCCGGTGGATTCTCAATACCTGGGCGCCGCGGTTCGGCGTCGAAACCACCTTGGTCGACGCCCCGGACCTCGCCGCCTGGCGCGCGGCGGCGCGGCCCAACACCAGGCTGTTTTTTCTGGAGAGCCCGGCCAATCCCCTGCTGGAAATCTGCGATATCGCCGGCGTCTGCGCCCTGGCCAGGGAGATCGGGGCCAAAGTCGTCGTGGACAACGTGTTCGCCACGCCGATCTATCAGTCGCCGCTGAAACTGGGCGCCGACGTGGTGGTCTATTCGGCGACCAAGCATATCGACGGCCAAGGCCGGGTGATGGGCGGCGCGATCCTCGGCGACGCGGCCCTGCTTGATGACGCCTACAAGGATTTCGCGCGACACACCGGGCCGGCGATATCGCCGTTCAACGCCTGGATCCTGCTCAAGGGTCTGGAGACCCTCGACCTGCGCGTGCGCCGCCAGACCCAGACCGCGGCGGCCCTGGTCGACCAGATCGCCCATC
This sequence comes from Caulobacteraceae bacterium, assembly GCA_025352085.1. Classification (GTDB taxonomy): domain Bacteria; phylum Pseudomonadota; class Alphaproteobacteria; order Caulobacterales; family Caulobacteraceae; genus Acaudatibacter. Next base: position 2,961 of record JANXUA010000100.1, read on the forward strand.
ACCCGCGCGTCAAGGCCACGCGTTACCCCACCCGCCCTGACCACCCACAATATGAAATCGCCCAGCGGCAGATGACCGGCGGCAGCACGCTGATCGCCTTTGACGTCGGCACGCGCGCGGCGGCGTTCCGCTTCCTCAACGCTCTGGAGATCGTGGACATTTCCAACAATCTGGGCGACGCCAAGTCGATGGCGACGCACCCCTCGACCACCACCCACCGCTCGATGACGCAGGAACAGCGTCTGGAGATCGGCCTGACCGACGGCTGGGTGCGCGTGTCGGTCGGTCTGGAAGGCGAGGCTGACCTTGCGCGCGATGTCGGACGGGCCCTCGATGGCCTGCTCGCCAATGAACTATGAAACCACCACACGCGGGGTGGTGGTGCGCGTCACCCCGCAATTCCTGCCCGACCAGTCGGACCCGGCGCAGTCGCAATTCGTCTGGGCCTACGCCGTCGATGTCGAGAACCACGGCGCCGACACCGTCACGCTCGTGTCACGCCACTGGGAGATCACCGATGGCCTGGGGCGCATGGAAACGGTCGATGGTCCCGGCGTGGTCGGCGAACAACCGACACTGAAGACCGGCGAAGCGTTTCGCTACACCTCCGGCTGCCCGCTCACCACGCCGTCGGGGATGATGGGCGGGACCTACCAGATGGTCACGCAAGGCGGCGAAAAGTTCGACGCGGCGATCCCGGCCTTCTCGCTGCATTTGCCCGAGGCGACAGCGCGGCTCAACTAAACGAAAAGGGCGGGACCTTGCGGCCCCGCCCTCTCGATAGTTTGACTGAACAGTTCGGGTAACCGGTCTTTAGAAGTCCATGTCGCCCATGCCGCCCATTCCGCCCATGCCGCCGCCGCCCATGCCGCCGCCGCCCGACGATTTCTTGGGGGCTTCGACGATGGCCGCTTCGGTGGTGATCATCAGGCCGGCCACCGAGGCGGCGTCCTGAAGCGCGGTGCGCACGACCTTGGCCGGGTCGATAATGCCAGCGGTGATCATGTCGACATATTCCTCAGTCTGGGCGTTGAAGCCGAAGGTCGCGGACTTGTTTTCCATGACCTTGCCGACCACGATCGAGCCTTCGACGCCGGCGTTTTCGGCGATCTGACGGATCGGGGCTTGCAGGGCGCGCCGCACGATGGCGATGCCGGCGTCCTGATCGGCGTTTTCGCCCTTCAGGCCGTCGAGCACCTTGGAGGCCTTCAGGAGAGCCACGCCGCCGCCGGCGACGATGCCTTCCTCGACCGCCGCGCGGGTGGCGTTGAGGGCGTCATCGACGCGATCCTTCTTTTCCTTCACTTCGACTTCGGTCGAGCCGCCGACGCGGATCACCGCAACGCCGCCGGCCAGCTTGGCCAGACGTTCCTGCAGCTTTTCCTTGTCGTAGTCACTGGTGGTGTCTTCGATCTGACGCTTGATCTGACCGATACGCGCTTCGATGTCGGCCTTCGCGCCGGCGCCGTCGACGATGGTCGTGTCGTCCTTGGTGATCGAGATCTTCTTGGCCTTGCCGAGCATGTCGATGGTGACATTCTCGAGCTTGATGCCCAGATCTTCGCTGATCAGCTGGCCGCCGGTCAGGGTGGCGATGTCTTCCAGCATGGCCTTGCGGCGATCGCCGAAGCCCGGCGCCTTGACGGCCGCGACCTTCAGGCCGCCGCGCAGCTTGTTGACCACCAGGGTGGCCAGGGCTTCGCCTTCGATGTCTTCGGCGATGATCAGCAGGGGACGCGAGGACTGCACCACCGCTTCGAGCACCGGCAGCAGGGGCTGCAGGGACGAGAGCTTCTTTTCGCTGAGCAGGATCAGGGCGTCCTCGAGTTGGACCTCCATCTTCTCGGCGTTGGTGATGAAATACGGCGACAGATAGCCACGATCGAATTGCATGCCTTCGACGACGTCGAGTTCGGTGTCGAGGCTCTTGGCCTCTTCGACCGTGATCACGCCTTCATTGCCGACTTTGGCCATGGCCTTGGCGATCATGTCGCCGATTTCGACGTCGCCATTGGACGAGATCGAACCGACCTGGGCGATTTCCTGGTTGGTGGTGACCTTTTTCGAGGTGGCCTTGATCTCCGCAACGATTTTCACAACGGCCTTTTCGACGCCGCGCTTGAGATCCATCGGGTTCATGCCGGCGGCGACCGACTTGGTGCCTTCGACGACGATGGCCTGGGCCAGGACGGTGGCGGTGGTGGTGCCGTCGCCGGCCTTGTCATTGGTCTTGGAGGCGACTTCGCGGATCATCTGCGCGCCGAGGTTCTCGAACTTGTCGGACAGTTCGATTTCCTTAGCG
>JANXUA010000105.1 GCA_025352085.1 Caulobacteraceae bacterium
TGAACACACAGCAACGCCACCACTACCTCGCCGAGCCCGGCTGGCGAGCCGACGCGGCGATCCAGGGCCTTGGCCGCTCGCACCGCACCAACCAGGCCCACCCTCCCCTCTTCAGTCCGCTCACCACCAACATCCATGGCGAACGGCGCTTCCTCTCCACCATCGCCCGGCGGCTCGACAGCCTGGGGGCTCTGACCCGAGGCGAGCGGCGCGCCTCGAGCAATGGCCTCTTCCGGGCGGAGGATAATCTGGAGAGCCCCTGGGCCAGGCGGGCCTTGCAGGCCTTCTACGGCGCGCTCAACGTCGGCACGGTGGAGGGCTGGAGCATGGCCCGGTTTGAGGAAAAGACCGGGCTGGCACTCACCGACAAGGATGGGGTCTTGCTGGCCTCCGACAAGTTGCCCGCCATCACCACCTGGCTCAATCGCATCCTGGCGCTGCGGATCGCCGACCAGAACGCTCTCTTCGCCACCTTCGACGCCCTGCTGACCAGCATCGTCGAGCGCGCCGCCGCCTCGGGCCTGCTGGACCAGGGATTGGAGGATGTGGTCGCCGACGAACTGGACGTGCTTTGCGAAGAGACCCTGCGCACCGACACCGTGACGGGCGCGCAGACCCGGCTGGTGCGCTTTGCGCTCAAGACGCGCGCGGCAATCACCACGGCGGACGAGGCGGCGGCGTTGGTCGCTCACCTTGATCCCAGCGCCGTGGAGCGGGCGGTCAACCGGAAATCAGGACGCGCGGCCCTTGTCGTGCGCGGCCTGACCACGACCGACGAGGCCGACCGCCTGGTCAGGGCGGTGCGCCTGATCCGGCCGCAGCAGCAGGCGGTCACCGCCGAGACCCTCCACGGCGAATCCGCCTGGCACATCGTCGATCCGGCGATCTGGCGGGCGGCCTGGGATGCGGAGGTGTTGCAGGCCGATCCCTTCCATACCCGTGAGGTCAATCTCGTCACCGGCCTGCTGCTGCCGGTGTGGGGACACCTCCCCGCCAAGGGCGCGCAGGTTCGCCGGGTCAAGGCGCCCGATGGTCGCCGCTGGCTGGGGAGATTGCTGCAGGCCGCCGATGTCGCCAGGCTCAAAACGTCTCTGGGACTGACGGACACCGCCGGCGCTGTCGCCGCCGACGGGGCCGCCGAGGCGATGATCCTCGCCGATGGGGCCTCGATCGCCATCGCCGGGGGGTTCTGGCTGCGCCGCGCCCGGGTGATGGACGCCTGGCGGATCGTGGTGGTCGGCGCCGGCGCGCAGCGAGGGGCGTTCCAGGCGCTCGGGTGCAATGTCGAGATCATAAACTATCAAACACGGCTCTTCTGCCCGATCGGGGGTGAGGTCCTGGGGCGGGTGCTCGTCAAATGGCCGGCGATGAGCGTGATGGCGAAGGCGGCGTGAGGGGTTGCTAAATGAGCGATTTGGCCAAAGCCGGCCGGCCGGAAATAGGGAAAATGACTCTTAGGTGACGTTGGGAAGGTCGGCTTAGGGCGCGTGGCAATCTAGCACCACGGCGCTGATGAGAAATCCACCCGACAGCTTCGAGGCCTGTTCGTCGAGCCGGCGCTGAGCCTCGATGACACCCCAAGAGGGGGACCGGCCCTTACGCCCGTCAGCGGGGTCCCACTTGGGCTTGTCGAACCACCCAACCATGTAGATGCCGATGGGTGCCCCAAGCCTTGTGAGGTAGTCGTCTCGGAGCTGGGTCTGCATGGCCGTCATAAGTTCTGCGTTCCAGCAGCCTTTCGTTTCGATCACCGCGGTAATCTCATCGAGCGTTCCGGCGCCATCGGTCTTCCGCACGGCGTTCACCCGAATGTCGGTGCGTTTTCCTACCGGCGCGCCCGGCGCGCGGCCAACCTCAACCTCCCGGTTGACGACGACGCCCCGTTCGACGAGCTCTCGCTGCAAGAACAGCTTCACGTGATCCGAAAGGGCGTATTCTTCGACCGGCCGCAGCAGAGAGCCTCCAGCCTGCCGGTCCCACAAGGCTCGCACCGGCGACTGCTCTCCATGCAGCTCGCGCTCATATCGCCTGAGCACAGCAACAAGGATGTCGGCGAGCTGGCGGGCAGACTGGACCAGGCGGCCTTCCGGGTGGTCGACGAGGCGAAGCACCTCCGGCGGCGAGAGCGGCAGCCAGGTGCGTTGCCGCATGAGATGGTCAGCGTCGACGAGCCGATAGGCGAGCCACGGCAGTTCAGGAAGGCCCACGATCAACAAACGCAGGGCAGCAACGGCTTGGGCCGCGCCCAACTCACCGTTCAGCGCCGCCTCG
>JANXUA010000123.1 GCA_025352085.1 Caulobacteraceae bacterium
CAAGGTGGGGGCCATTTCCTTCACGATGCGCGCGGTGGCGCGCGCACGCGTGCGCGTCAACTGGTCCTGGAGGGTGCTTTCCAGGGTCGAGAAGCTCTGCTCGCGCAGCGCCAGGGCGCCGGCGCGCTGTTGGAAGACCGACTCGCTGATTACCGGGCGTTGAATCTGCAGCACATTGGCGTCGGCGGCGATCGCCGCCCGCTCGCCACCAAGCTGTCGTTCGATGCCGTTCGCGAAGAGTTGCAGCCGCGCGTTGGCGGCCACGCCCGCCTTGGATCGGTCAAGCACCTGCGCTCGCGACAGAAAGCAGATGCCGGGCGTCGGTGCGCCAAAGGCCGCCTGCGCATGGACAGTCGACGCTGCGAGGATCAACCCGATGATCCCCACCCACGCCAAGGCTGCGCATCGCTCGAAAAAGACCATTAGTCCGCAATATACAGGCTATTGCGCCGGCGTCACCACAATGGTCGCGCGGCGGTTGAGCGGCTCCTTCACGCCATCGGCGGTGGGCTTGGCAAGCTCGGTCTTGCCCTTCCACGACACGTCCAATGTCGTAGTCTCGACACCATCGGACCCCAGAGCGTCGGCCACGGCCCTCGCGCGACGCTCCGACAGGGCCTCATCATAGGCCGCCGAACCGCTGGTGTCGGTGTAACCGACGATCGCCGAATGCGCGCCCTTGCCCGCGTGCGCATAGTCCGCCGCCGCGCGGATCACCGCGGCGGCCTCGGGCGTGAGTTCGGAGCGGTCAAACGGGAAATAGACGATGTAGGTCTTCGCTTCCGGCGCCTGCACGACCGGAGGCGGAGAAGGGGGTGGCGGCGGAGGCGGGGGCGGGGGCACGTCGGCGACGAACTTGGCGCACGCCGCGTCCTGCCAATAGGCATCCTCAACCCTCATGGGGCCGTGATGCCAGCGAATCTGATACTGGCATTGCACGAAGGCGTCGCCGACGCCGGTGTAGAAGTTGAATATATAGTTCCATGATTTTTTGCCGGGAAACAGTTCGTTGAACATCGGCACGCCGATCAGGGAGTAGACCTCCGGTCGGGACAGGCCCGGCGCGACCATGCGAATGGCCTTGGGCGAAACGAACCGCCCTTCCCGACTCCACGACGACGACGGGTCCGGAAAGCTCACCGAGGGATCAATTTTCGCCAGATACGTCGGCGTGGCTGAATCCACGACGGGGCCGGCGAGCGCCACGGTTGCGGCTGAGGTCGCCAGCGCCGCGAGAGTCAGCTTGAATATGGTCATCAGGTCAGGTTCCGCCCTTGAGTTGGTACAATGAGGACCGGTCCCGGCGCGCCAGGCGCCGGGACCCCATCCGACTAGTGTCCGAACGTGTAGGAAATGCCCGCGACCACCCCGACGTCGGCGTGATCGGAGGGCGATGCGAACGACGCGGCGATGTTGTAGCGCAGATTGCCGTTGTCCGAGGTGTGACCCAGGCCGAAGGCGATCCCCGCATGGCTGGCGTAGCCGGAGGCCGCGCCGGCGATCGAGGTCGTGCCCGGTCGCGGATCGTAACGCAGTCCGGACGCCGCCAGCGAAAGCGCCGTGCCGGCCTGCGCCTGCAGCCTGATCCTGTTGATTTGATCGCCGATCCCGCCGAGCAGGCCATCCAGCTGGCTGACGTTCACCGCGTCGGTCGGGTTCACGCCCGCCGCGACATTGGTGATCGTCCGCTCATGACCCGGTGATCCGACCGAGACGACGTTCGCCGCGCCGCCATCCGACGAGCCCGCGCCAAGGGCCACCGAATTGCTGCCGCTCGAAACCGCGCCGTAGCCGACCGCCACCGAGTCGGTGCTGCTTGCGCTGGCGTTGTTGCCCAGGGCCACCGAAGACACACCGCTCGCCACGGCGCCATAGCCGCCGGCGGTTGAGTTCGCACCGCTCGCCGAGGGCGCCGCCGCCGCGGCCGAATTATCGGACCGGAACGGGGCGGTCGAGCTGGTGATCAGTTGCTCGGCCGCATAGAGCTGGCTGCCGTTGACGGCGTCCAGGGATGTCGCCGTCAGGCCGCCGGCCGCGACGTTGTGCAGCGCCACCCCCGTGGTCGGATTCCCCCCACCGAGCGTAACGCTGGTATGGGTCGTGTCGTCATATTGAACGTCATTGGCGCTCGCGCCGGCGAGAGCGCTCTGCAATTGCGCCACATTGACCGCGTCGGTCGCCGCCGATCCCGCCGCCACGCCGGTGATCTGCACCGCCGCCGCCGCCGAGCCGACCGCCAATTGGCCCGCCGAAGTCTGCGGCGCCGCGATCCCGAAGGCCGTATAACCGGTCTGCGCGCCCCTGGTCGCCGTCACCCCGGCGCCGAGGGCCGTATTGGTCCCGGTCAAGCCCGACGCGACGCTCGCCCCCGCGCCCACCACTGTGGAGTTGGCCACGCCGTTATCCGTGCCGCCCGAACCGACCACCGTCGAACCCGCGCCCCCCGCCTTGGAGCTGTCGCCGACCGCCGTGGCGCCGGCCCCGGCGGCCGAAGCCCCCGAGCCCGCCGCCGTGGCGCCGACCCCGGCCGCCGACGGCGCCGTATAGGTGGTCGGATTGCCGATGATCCACATGCTGCCCGCCAGCGCGGTCGCCGCGTCCAACTGATTGACGTTGACGGCGTCGGTCCCGGCGACGCCGGCGGCCACGTTGTGCAGCGTCACCGGTGTCGTCGAGCCCACGCCGCCAAAAGTCACATCGGTATGGGCCGAGCTGTCATACTGAACCGAGTTGTCGGCCACGGTCTTAACCGCGAACAACTGTTCGCCGTTGACGCCGTCCAGGCTGCCGGCGGCCACCGTGCCGTCCGCCACATTGGTGATCTTGGCCCCGCCGAAGTCCGCGCCGGTGAAGTTCGGCGTCGCCACCGTCGCCACCGTCAGCGTATTGCCGCTGTGGGTCACGACAATGTTTGAGCCGCTGTTGACCTGGACCGTCGATCCGGGCGCCACATTGGTCGCTGTATCGCCATTAGATTGCAGGTTGAAGCCTTCGCCCGCGACCGTCGACACCGCCGACAGGGCCGATCCGACATCATGATAGGTCACCCCGCCCAGAACATAGGTCGGCGCCGAAAGAACGCCGCCGATATAGGTCGTCCCGCCGCCCAGGTCCGTCGCGACGGCCCCGCCAAGGTTGTTGACCTG
>JANXUA010000140.1 GCA_025352085.1 Caulobacteraceae bacterium
GGCTCCTTCAACCCCATCGCCACGCCGGGCAGGTCGAACGCCCGCGCCAGGACCGTGGAACAGCAGAACGCCGAATGCAGGATGAAATGCAGCTGCCCCGGCGGCGCGCCCGCCACCGCGTCGGCGCGCCGGCGCAGACGCTCCAGCGTGGCGGCCAGGGAGCTCGTGCGCTCCCCCCGCGGTTTGAGGTTGATCAGCATGCGCCCGCTGTTGAGCGTAGTGTTCGCCCCGTCCACGCCGATAAAACTGGTAAGGCTGTCGACGTCGGGGTCCTTGAGCACCTCGGCGGCGATTTGCTGCTGGGCGCCGGCCATGCCTTGATAGGAGACCGCCTGGCCAACCTGGGTCACCCCCTGCACCAGGCCGGTGTCCTGGGTGGGAAACAGGCCCTTGGGAATGATCAAAAACAGCACGACGGTGACCGCGAGGGTCGCGACAGCGACGATCATGGTCAGGCCCTGACGGTCGAGCACCCAGGTCAGCGATCGATCATATTGAACCATGACCCCGTCGATCACCGCCTTGGAGCGGCGGCCGAAGGCGGTGTCCTCGACCTTGTCATGGGTTTTGAGCCAGCGGGCCGACAGCGTCGGCACCAGGGTCAGCGAGACGACGGCGGAAAGGACGATGGTCACCGTCAGGGTGATAGCGAATTCGCGGAACAGGCGCCCGACCACATCGCCCATGAATAGGAGCGGGATCAGCACGGCGATCAGGGACACGGTCAAGGAGACGATGGTGAAGCCGATCTGCTCGGCGCCCTTCAGCGCCGCGGCCATCGGCGTCTCGCCTGCCTCGATATAGCGGGAGATGTTCTCGATCATGACGATGGCGTCGTCGACCACGAAGCCGGTGGCGATGGTCATGGCCATCAGGGTGAGATTGTTGAGCGAGAAGTTGAACAGATACATCGCCCCGAAGGTCCCCACGAGCGAGAGGGGCACCGCGACGCTGACGATGAACGTGGCCGGCAGGCTGCGCAGGAACAGGAAGATCACCGCCACCACCAGGGCGACGCTGAGCATGAGCTCGAACTCGACATCGCGCACCGAGGCGCGGATGCCGGTGGTGCGATCTGTCACCACTTGCACCTCGACGCCCGGCGGCAGGGCGGCGATCAGACCGGGCAGGGACGCCTTGATCTGATCGACGGTGCTGATGACATTGGCGCCCGGTTGACGCTGGACGTTGAGCAGGATCGCCGGGGTGGTGTTGTACCAGGCCCCCAGCTGGTTGTTTTCGGCGCCGGCGACAATGTTGGCCACGTCCGACAGGCGCACCGGCGCACCGTTGCGGTAGGAAATGATCTGGCCCGCGTAGTCGGCGGTGGTCAGAAGCTGGTCGTTGGCGTCGATGGTGTAGGACCGCGTTGGCCCGTCGAAATTGCCCTTGGCGCCGTTGGCGTTAGCCGCCGCGATGGCGGTCGAGACCTGCGAGAGGCTCAGGCCATAGGTCGCCAGCTGGCGGTTGTTGACCTGAATGCGCACGGCGGGCTTCTGGCCGCCGCTGACCGACACCAGCCCGACCCCGGCCAGTTGCGAGATTTTCTGCCCCAGCTGCTGGTTGCCAACCGCTTCGACCTCCGTGAGGGGCAAGGTCTTCGAGGTCAGGGCCAGGGTCATCACCGGCGCATCGGCGGGATTGACCTTGGCGTAGATCGGCGGCGCCGGCAGATCGGTGGGCAGCAGGCTGCCGGAGGCGTTGATCGACGCCTGCACCTCCTGTTCGGCGACGTCCAGCGGCAGGGTCAGATCGAACTGCAGGGTGATCACCGACGAGCCGCCCGAACTGATCGAACTCATCCGGTTGAGCTGGGCCATCTGGCCGAACTGCACCTCCAGCGGCGCCGTCACCGTCGTGGCCATGACTTCGGGACTGGCGCCCGGATAGCTCGTCGTCACCTGGATGGTCGGATAGTCCACCTCCGGCAAGGCCGACAGCGGCAGAAATTTGAAGGCGACAAAGCCGGCCAGCAGGATCGCCGCCATCAACAGCGACGTCGCCACCGGCCTGGAGATAAACGGGCGGGACGGGCTCATCGTCGCGCGGCCCGTCGATCACGGTGATAAACCACGGCGTGGCGCCGCGTCATCCGCCTGACGATCCGCCGCCGGCGGATCCGCCCGCGCCTTGACCATGGTGGTGGCCGCTCCCGCCGCCCGGGCCGTGACGGTGGCGTCCACCGGGCCCGCCGCCGCCCGCGGGATTTTTCCCGGGCAGGACAACCGCCGCGCCGTCTTTCAGCTTGTCGCCGCCATCGGTGATCACCGTCTCGCCGAGCTTGAGGCCCGATACGATCGACACCGTCTCGGCCGTTCCCGGCCCGACCGTCACCGGCCGCGACATCGCGGTCTGGTCGGACTGCAACACCCACACGTAGTCGCCCTGCGGCCCGTGGCGGATTGCGGTCGTCGGCACGATCGCCTGGTTCTGCAGCGTGTCGACCAGCAGGATCACATTGACGAACTGGTTGGGAAACAGCGCGCCGCCGCCGTTGGCGAAGCGCGCCTTGGCCTTCACCGACCCGGTCGTGGTGTCGATGACATTGTCGAGGGTGGCCAGGGTTCCGGTGGCCAGCACCGTCCCGCCGGCCCTGTCATAAGCGGTCACCGTGAGGCCCGCCCCGCCCTGCTTGTTCACGGCGGGAATGTTTTCCTCGGGCAGGGAAAAGACCACCGTGATCGGATCGACCTGGGTGACCACGGCGATCGGCGTCGAGGCGTTGGCGGTGATCTGATTGCCCGGATCGATCTGGCGCAGGCCGACCTTGCCGGACACCGGCGCGGTGACGCGGGTGAACGACAGATTGAGGCGTGCATTGCCGACATTGGCCCGATCGGCGCTCACCGTGGCCTCGTCCTGTTTGACCAGGGCTCCTTGCGTGTCGACGGTCTGGCCGGCGATGGAGTCTTGGGCCTTCAAGGTCCGATAGCGGGCCAGATCGAGCCGGGCTTCCTGCAAAAGGGCCTGATCGCGCAGCAATTGGCCTTGGGCCTGCTGCAACGCGACCTGGAAGGGCCGAGGATCGATCTGCGCCAGAATCTGGCCCTTGGCGACGGTCTGGCCTTCGCGAAAAGCGACTGAGTCGAGCATGCCCGAGACCCGCGCATTGACGTTGACGGTCGCCATCGGCGTCACGGTCCCCAGAGCGCTTAGGGTGATCGGGATTGAGCCCTGAACCACCTTGGCTATGCCAACTGTCGTGGCGGGCCGTCCGCCGCGACCGCCCGTTCCTCCCCCACGCCCGCCCGAGCCGCCGGGTGCGCCGCTCTTGGCGCAGAACGTCAGAACCAAGCCCAACACCACGGCGATCACGACGACGCCCGCGATCTGGAGAGTCCTTCGTCCAACACCCCGCGGCGGCGTCTGTCGAACCGGGCCAGGCATCAATGGCTCACTCATCACAACTCCAAGGCTCGCCGGACGCTTAAACGGCGCGCCTTGATGCCACATCATCGCGCCGGTTCTATTGCAGACCGGAAATCGACCGGCAAATAACCGGCTTGGCCGCCGCCGGATCGGAAGCTTCCAGAACCCCGAAAACGCGCGCGCGTGCACGGCGTTCCAAGGCGACAATGGTTAACATTTCGCCGGCCCGCGCGCGGTTGTGCGCACTCTCCACATCGGCGACTCTAGAATCGTCGGGGGAGCCATGATCGACTGTGACCTTGCTTGACGCATCAGTGCGATCCTCCGCGCCGGGTCTGCGCCGACGGAGGTCAGTGGTAGCGGCCCGGACGGCGCCGGTTCTGGGGCTGGGCGCCTGCGTTCTCCTTTTCGCCCTGGCGCCGGCGATCTATGGCCTGGTGGCCTTTCACGCCATCGACAAGCGGTTCTTTGCGACGCCGATCCTCGAACACGTCGCCCTCAACTTACTGGCCAACGGGGAACTATATACTTGACGGAACAAGATTGTGGATAAAGTGTGAGTTCATTGGAGCCGACCGATGAACCTCACCGACGCAATCTTCCACGACGACGAAGCCGCCCGCATCCATCTGGAAGCGCAGCGTTGGCCAGATGGCCCGTATTGCCCTCACTGTGGCGAGTGCGAAGCGATCACCCGTCTTGCGGGCGCTTCGACCAAGCCCGGCCTCTGCATCTGCAAATCATGCCGCAAGAAATTCAGCGTCACGGTCGGGACCGTGTTCGAGTCGTCGCATATCGGCCTCGCCAAATGGATGCTGGCGTTCCGCATGATGGCGTCATCCAAGAAAGGCGTCTCGGCCCTCCAGATTGAGCGCACCATCGGCGTGACCTACAAGACGGCCTGGTTCATGGCGCACCGCATCCGTGAGGCTATGCGCGTTCCCTCACCCGACCCTTTGGGCGGTCCCGGTAAGGTCGTTGAGGTCGATGAAACCTATGTCGGCGGCAAAGAGTCCAACAAGCACGCCAAGGATCGCAAGTTCCCCTTAGGCCACGGCGGCAAGGAAGCGGTCGTCACCCTCGTTGAGCGCAACGGCGAAGCCCGTTCCTTCCATGTCGCCAACGTCACGTCCAAGACCCTGCGCCCCATCATCGTCAAGAACGCCAGCCGCAAGTCTCACCTGATGACGGACGGCTCGCGCATCTATCCCAAGATCGGCGAAGAGTTCGCCGCGCATAGCGTCGTTGAACATGGCGACGGCGAATATGTCCGCGAAGGCTTCCATCACTCCAACACGGCGGAAATCCTGCGAAACTCTGTCCATTGAGGGTGTTGGATCACCGCCAGTTGTGATCGTTGACAAGGCAATGGCGGACGCAATCCGCGCAAAAGAGATCTTAGAGGTTGGTGATATGGAAAAGATCAGGGTCCGGGTAGACGGGGTTACGATTCACAACCGCTCTCTCAAGGTTGAGCTTCCTGAATATCCGGGAAAGTTTTACAGCGCCGAGGTTCGCGACCCCGCCTTCGACCAAACGCCCAATATTTACACCGCCGCGATAGGTCAATTCCTCGACGTGGAGGCGAAGCCGACGCGGCGCCCGAATGGCGATTTGGTGAAGCTCTACATCATGAACGCGGCCTGAACCCTCGGACAATCCACCGACAGAGGCCGATGACGCCGTAGACCAACAGCCACACCGGCGCGATGGGGGCAAGCCCGGCAATCGCTGCATATTCCCAATGGTGTTGCACCGCTGTGGGATAGTCCCGATAGAAAGTTTTCTCGCACGGCGCGTCGTCGCCGCCCGATGTTTCCAGACAGGTCGAGTATGCGTTTACGACATAATCGCCTTGATGGATTCCGATCTCGTTGCCCCAATAGCCGCCGCCGAGCGCCCACGCGATTGAGACAACCACACCGATCCGTTGCCACCCATTGAGGCGAAACTTCACCGGAGTTTCGGAGCCTTGGACTCTTTGCGCTCTTTGGGCTTATGCGGCGTCGGTTTCGTCGCCAGTGCGGTCTTAATCGCCCGGTCGAAGCGTTCTTCGGCGCCGGGTTCGTCTTGGGGAAGGGGTTTATCGGTCATGGCTCGACCCACTCATGAAATGCTCCGCCTCGCAGGCATTGGAATGATATGCGCCGCATGGGCGGAACTTGAATATCTT
>JANXUA010000145.1 GCA_025352085.1 Caulobacteraceae bacterium
CCTGACCAACTTCGAGGTTGGATGGAAAACCTCCTGGCTTGATCACCGGGTTCACTTCAATGGCGCGGTGTATGACGAAGACTGGAGCAACTTTCAGTTTTCGTTCTTGGGTTTGAACAGCTTCACGGTCGTTGAAAATGCGCCGTCGGCGCGTATTTTGGGCGTCGAGAGCAATGTCGATTGGCGCGTTTCACCACAGCTGACCGTGTCGGCGGCGGGTTCCTACAACGACGGCAAACTCACGCAAAATTTCTGTGGCGCCGATCCCGTCACCGGGATGATCATCGCCACCTGCGCGGACAGCGCCGCCCAGGCCATCCACGGTCAAGTCCTGCCCTTCACCTCGAAATTCAAGGGCAACATCACGGCGCGCTACACCTTCCCCCTGGCCGGATGGGACGCCCATGTCCAGGGTGCTCTGCTCTATCAATCCAGCTTCGAAACGGCGCTGAGGACCAGCGATCCGTTTCCCTCGCCCATCGGGAACGATCCGCCGGCCAACGACGTGAAATTGCAGGGAGCCGTAGGGGCCTACGCGACAGCTGATTTCAGCATCGGCGTAGAACACGAGAAGACGTCGATCGAATTGTTCGTCAAAAACGCGTTCGATCAGCGGGGCGAAGTCAACCGATACACACCCTGCACCACCGGCGTGTGCGCCGTCTCATACCCCCATGGGTCCACAACTCCCACGGTCCTGCCGGCGCTCTACGTCGTGCCGATCCAGCCTCTGACAGTTGGGATCAAGGTGGGTCAGAAGTTCTAGCGGATCGTGCTAAAGGGCGGGCATGACTGACGCGCCCGCCGGATCGCTCGATGACGCCTTGGCGCACGCCGCCAAGCTGATGCCGACCCGCCCCGATCTGGCGCAGCGCCAGGGGGAGGAAATCCTCAAGGCCGCGCCCGGTGATCCGCGCGCCGTGCTCGTGATCGGCATGGCGAAGCGACGATTGGGCGACACGCTTGGCGCGCGCGCGGTGCTGGAGCCTCTCGCAAATGCCCAGCCGCGTTCCGCCCAGACCCAATACGAGTGGGGAATGGTCCTCGCCTCCGAGGGCGACGAGGCCGCCGCCATCGCCGCCATTCGTCATGCGGTCGGCTTGAAGCGCGACATGCCGGATGCCTGGCGGGCGCTCGGCGATCTGTTGACGGCGGCGGGCGATCAGATCGGCGCCAACGGCGCCTATGCGGAGCATATCCGCGCCGCCACGCATGATCCCCGATTGATGAGGGCCGCCGATGCGCTCTGTGACGACAAGCTCGAAGTCGCCGAACACCTGTTGCGCGATCACCTAAAGGCACACCCCACCGATGTCGCGGCCATGCGCATGCTAGCCGAGGCCGGTACGCGGTTGGGACGCAATGGCGACGCCGAGGCCCTGCTGACCCGCTGCCTGGAGCTGGCGCCGAGTTTCAGCGGCGCGCGCTACAATCTGGCGGTCGTGCTCTATCGCCAGCAGAAGGCCGCGGAGGCTATTGCCCATATTGAAGCGCTACTGACCGAAGATCCGCGCGAGCCGAGTTATCGCAATCTCCTGGCCGCCTGTCTGGGGCTTGTCGGGGAATACCAGCGCGCCATTGAGGCCTATGAGGGCGTCCTGGCCGAGCACCCCCATTGGCCGAAGGTCTGGCTGAGCTACGGGCACGTCCTCAAGACCGCCGGACGTCGCGCCGACGCCATCGCCGCCTACAACCGTTGTATCGCCATGGCGCCGCAATTGGGCGAAACCTACTGGAGCCTAGCCAATCTCAAGACCGTGCCGTTCTCGCCCGACCAGGAGGCGGAGATGCGGGCCTTGCTCACGCGCGAAGACCTGAGTGTCGAGGACCGGCTGCATCTGCACTATGCGCTGGGTAAGGCTCTGGAGGACGCCGGCGACCATGCCGCGTCTTTTGAACACTATGCCGAGGGCGCGCGGCTACGGCGCGAGGGGGTCCCCTATGACGCGGACAAGACGACCGACCATATGCGCCGTGCCAAAGCCCTATTCACCGGCAAATTTTTCGCCGATCGAGTCGATGGGGGATCGGGTGCGCCTGATCCGATCTTCATTGTCGGTCTGCCCCGATCGGGATCGACCCTGATCGAACAGATTCTCGCAAGTCACTCCGCCGTCGAGGGAACGATGGAATTGCCGGAGATCGTGTCCATTGCCCGCGAGGTCGGTCGCGTCGACAAACAGACCAACCTTTATCCCGAAATCCTCGCCGAACTAATCGCCGACGAGCGCGTCGCCCTTGGTGAGACTTTCATTGAGCGCACGCGCGTTCACCGCAAGCTCGGCCGTCCCTTTTTCATCGACAAGATGCCGAACAATTTCCAGCACATCGGCCTGATCAAATTGATCCTGCCGCGAGCCAAGATCATCGACGCGCGGCGCCATCCGATGGCCGCCTGTTTCTCCGCCTTCAAGCAGCACTTCGCGCGCGGTCAGGCTTTTTCCTACGATCTCGCCGACCTGGGCCGCTACTACGCGGACTATGTCGAGGTGATGGACCACTATGATGTCGAACTGCCCGGCGCGGTCCATCGGGTCATCTACGAAGACATGGTCGAGGACACCGAAGGCGAAATCCGCCGCCTGCTGGCCTTTTGCGGACTGCCATTCGAGGCGGGCTGTCTGCGCTTTTACGAAAACGACCGCGCCGTGCGCACCGCCAGCTCCGAACAGGTTCGCAAGCCGATTTTCCGCGAGGGTCTGGATCAGTGGCGCAATTACGAGCCGTGGCTCGCGCCGTTGAAGACCGCGCTGGGGCCGACTTTGGGCGCGTGGCGCGGGATCGTCCGTTAGGCGTTGACGTCCACGACCACGCGGCCGCGAACCTGGCCGGCGAGGATGGCGGGGCCGAGCGCCGGAACATCGTTCAAGGCTGCCGGCACGACCATGGTTTCCAGTTTGGCGAGATCCAGATCGCGGGCCAGACGCCCCCACGCCTCCAAGCGGTCGGCCTTGGGCCGCATTACCGAGTCGATACCCGCCAGGGTAATGCCACGCAGAATGAACGGGGCCACAGAGCCGGGCAGGTCCAGACCCTGCGCCAGACCGCAGGCCGTGACCACGCCGCCGTAGCGGGTCTGGCCCAGAACATTCACCAGGGTGTGCGAGCCGACCGAGTCGATCGCGCCGGCCCAACGCTCCTTGCCGAGCGGACGGCCGGGCGTCGACAGTCCGGCGCGATCAATGATCTCAGCGGCGCCCAGTGCGGTGAGATAGGGCCCTTCCGTTTCCTTGCGGCCGCTGGAGGCAATCACGCGGTAGCCTAGCTTGGTCAGAAGGGCGATGGCGACGCTGCCGACGCCGCCCGCCGCGCCGGTGACCAGAACGTCGCCCTTGTCCGGCGTCACGCCGCCGCGCTCAAGCGCTATCACCGACAGCATGGCGGTGTAGCCCGCGGTGCCGATCGCCATGGCCTGGGCGTTGGAGATACCGGAGGGGAGCTTGATCAGCCAATCGCCCTTGATCCGCGCCTTCTGCGCCAGACCGCCGTGATGAGTTTCGCCCACGCCCCAGCCGTTGAGGACGACCCGCTCGCCCGGCGCAAATTCCGGGTTAGACGAGGTCTCGACCACGCCGGAAAAATCGATCCCCGGGGTCAGGGGCCAGGCGCGGATGATCCCCGCCGCTCCGGTCAGAGCCAGGCCGTCCTTGAAGTTGACCGTCGAATAGTCGACGCGCACGGTGACATCGCCGTCCATCAGATCGTCGTCGCCGATTTCGACAATGCGGGCGTCTTGCCCCGCGCCGGTCTTGAACATGCGCAGGGCGCGGAAACGATCGGTCATGGTGCTTTCGCTAGTTGAGGGTGATCGCGCGCGGGCCGCCGTGTGTTTCCACCCGGCGACTGACCGCCACGGACTCGCCTTGCCCATCGATGGGCTTGGCGACGGTGATCACGTACCAGGCGCCGTTGGGCAGTCCCGAGAAGGAGAAACGGTTGGACGCGTCGCAGGTCGCCTTGCGCACGTAGCGCGCCAGATCGCCGCTGGGCGCCGAAGGTCCCCGCGCGCGCACGATCGACACCGGCACGGCGGCGGAATTGGCCGAGCCATAGAGAACGACCATCCGCCGACGGCTCCAGGGGGTTTCGGGCGTGAGGATGACATCGCCGCCCTGGCAGGTATACCGACCGCCGCTGCCGTGGAAGGCGAGGGCGCCGACAATCGAAGCGCCGCCGCCCCGCTGCGACCAGGCGAAATCGCGAGCTTCGAAGACGCCTCCCTCCGCGGGTGGAGGCTCATAGCCTGATGTGGGTGACACGGGTCCAAGCGGCACGTCCGCGCAGGCCGTGACCAGTAAAGAGATGAAACCGACGGCGGCGATGATGGTCAAACGCTTCATGGAGACTAGCCTAAGATGGACCCGGGGCTTGGGCAACGGTTCAGCGTAAATTCGGTTGCCCGCCTGGAGCACGATGACCCAGGATAACGTCATTCTGGGTCTGAATCGTGCTCCAAACCCAAATGCACAGCTTGATTCAGACGTCGAAGCGACGTCATCAAGCTCAAGAGCCTGATGCGTTCATACGGAACAGATATGAACGATGAATCAGGCTCTCCACTCTTGCTTCTAGAGCAGGATTTAAGATTTTGGACGGTTCTGTCTAAAATCACCCTGCTCTGGCCGACTATCCGCCTCGTTTCATGGTTTCCCGAGCGATCACAATCTGCTGGATCTGGCTGGTTCCCTCGTAGATGCGGAAGATACGCACGTCGCGATACAGCCGCTCAATGCCGTAGTCGGCGATGTAGCCCGCGCCGCCGAAGATCTGCACGGCGCGATCGGCGACCCGACCCACCATTTCCGACGCATAGTATTTCGACGCCGCCGCCTCGAGTGTGACATTTTCGCCCAGGTCACGTTTGCGGGCGCTCTCAAGCGTGAGGGCGCGGGCGGCCAGAGCTTCGGTCTTGGAATCGGCGATCATGCCCTGGATCAGCTGGAAGTTGGCGATGGCCTGGCCGAACTGCTTGCGCTCAGACGCGTAGGCGACGCAGTCGGCCAGCAGCCGCTCGGCCACGCCGACGCAGATCCCGGCGATGTGCAGACGGCCGCGATCGAGCACCTGCATCGCCACCTTGAACCCCTCGCCTTCGGCGCCGAGCAAATTTTCGACGGGCACGCGGACATTTTCGAAGTTCACGTCGTGGATATGGGCGCCCTGCTGGCCCATCTTTTTCTCCGACTTGCCGACCGAAAGCCCCGTCAGGTCGCTGGGAACCAGGAACGCCGATACCCCCCCGCCGCCCTTGATGTCCGGATTGGAGCGCGCCATCACCGTGAACAGGCCCGCCCGTCTGGCGTTGGTGATGTAGCGTTTGGTTCCGTTCAGCACGTAAACGTCGCCGTCGCGGGTCGCGCGCGTGCGCACCGCGGCGCTGTCCGAGCCGGCCTCAGGTTCGGTCAGGGCGAAGGAGGTGACGATTTCGCCAGACGCGATGCCCGGCAACCATTTGGCCTTCTGCTCAGGTGTGCCGAACATCACCAGGCCTTGCGAGCCAATGCCGACATTGGTGCCGAAGGCGGAGCGGAACGCCGGGCTCGTGCGGCCAAGCTCGATTCCGACCAGGCACTCGTCCTCCATCGAAAGATCAAGTCCGCCGTATTCCTCGGGAATAGACAGGCCGTAGAGCCCCAGGTCGCGCATTTCGCCCAGGACGTCATCGGGAATGGCGTCGTTTTCGGCGACCTGCGCCTCGATCGGCCGCAGGCGTTCGGCCACGAATCGCCGAAGAGTTTCGATGAGGTGTTCGCGGGTGTCGATGTCTAGCGCCATGATGATCGGCTTTCGGCTTGGGCTGGAGAATCGTCGCGCAATAAGCACAAACCGATTGTCTCGCCTATCGCCGACGGGACGATCAGCGTCACGCAAGGTTCAAGTGAATTCACTCGTTTTGTTAACGAAGCTGTGATCAGACTCGGCTTCGCGAGGGATGACTTAGGGAGGCAATGCCATGAAGACCTTTCTCGCCAAAGCCGCCGCCTCAACGGCCTTGATGTTCGCCGCCGCCAGCGCGCACGGCTGGCATCACCATCATCATTGGGATCACCACCACCATTAACGGGTAACGGGCGGGCGCCGACCCCCTCTCGATTGGCGAGAGGGGGAACGGGGCGTTAGCCGCGCAAAACGGCCCCGACCGCCTTGACCGCGGCGGCGATGATTTTGGACGACAGAGCCTCGATTTCGGCGTCGGCGAGCGTCTTGTCGCGCGGCTGGATAGTCACTTCGATGGCCACGGACTTCTGGCCCTCCACCACGCCCGCGCCTTCATAGACGTCGAACACCCGCGCCGCGGCGATCAGCACGCGGTCAGCGCCGATGACGGCGCGAACGAGATCCTCGGCGGCGACGGACTTTTCCACCACGAACGCGAAATCGCGCGTTAGCGGCATCAGGGGCGATAGCGTCAGGGCGGACTTGGTCTTGGCCGTCTTGCGCTTGGGCTCCGGAAGGGCGTCAAGCCACAGCTCAAAAGCGTAGATCGGACCCTCCACATCCATCGCTTTCAGGGTCGCCGGGTGAACTTCGCCGAAGGCGGCCACCGCGACCTTGCCGAGGCGCAACTCGGCCGCACGACCCGGACGCCACCACGCTGCGGTCTCGCCCTGCGCGGTGCGCAGCGAGGCGGTCGGGGCGCCCAACTCCTCCAGCAGGTTCAGCAAATCCGCCTTCAAGGTGAAGAGATCGTCGCCCGGCGCCTTATCCCAGCGCTGCGCGGCGCCGGGGCTAAGAACCGCGGCGATGCTGGTGCGTTGATCTGCGGGTTCGACGCCGGCGAACACAGGGCCGATCTCGAACAGAGCGGCGTCCTTGAAGCCGCGCTTGGCGTTGCGGCCGACCGCCTCGATCAGACCGATCAGCGCCGAAGGGCGCATGCAGTCGAGTTCGGTGGCGATGGGGTTTTCCAGCACCAGTTTCGGCTGGCCGCCGCCGAACAGGCTCGCCGTGTGACGGGCGGTGAACGACCAACCAACGGTTTCCAGATAGCCCGCCGCCGCGAGCGCGCGGCGGCCCACGCGAATACGGGCCTGGCGCGCCGTGAGGACCCCGCCGACCGCGCGGGGCATGTCGGGAAGGGGAACATCCGGCAGGTCGCCGTATCCGACGATCCGCGCGACCTCTTCGACAAGGTCCGCCTTGCCCTCGACGTCGCGGCGCCATGACGGGGGTTGGACGCGGCGACCGTCAACAGTGAAACCGAGGGCGGTCAGGATCGCCAAGGTACGCTCCGGCGCGACATCCAATCCCGAAAGCTGCCGAACATATGCCGGATCAAAATCGATCGCTCCCCGGGGTGTCGGCGTCTCGCCGGCCACGACCACAGCCGATGCCTCGCCGCCGCACAAATCCAGAATCAGCCGCGTCGCCAATTCCACGCCCGGAACCAGTGACTCCGGATCGACGCCGCGCGCGAAACGGTATTGCGCGTCGGAGGCGATGCCGGTGTCGCGCCCGGTCTGGGCGGCGCGGATCGGATCAAACCAGGCGCTTTCGATGAACACGTCGGTGGTGGTTTCAGAACAGCCCGTTGATGTCCCACCCATCACGCCGCCCAGGCCAATGGCGCCCGAGCCGTCGGCGATGACACAGATTTCAGGCGTGACCTGATAGGTCTTGCCGTCCAAAGCCGCCACGCGTTCGCCGGCGCGACCGAGCCGCGCCTCAATGAACCCGCCGCTGACCAGCGCCGCGTCATAGACGTGCAGCGGCCGCGCGCGGTCATAGGTGATCAGGTTGGTGATATCGACAAGGATGCTGATCGGGCGCAGGCCGATGGCTTTGAGCCGCTGCTGCAACCAAGCCGGAGAAGGACCGTTCTTCACGCCTCGGATCAGGCGTCCGGCGAAGGCGGGGCAGGCGTCCGGCGCCGGCAAGCGGATATCGATCGGGCAGGGGAAGACGCCCGGCGTCGGCGTGACGGCCGTGTCCTTCAGCAGCCCCAATCCGGCGGCGGCCAGGTCGCGGGCGATCCCCGCCACGCCCAGCCAGTCGGGACGATTGGGCGTGACCTCGAAATCGATCACCGCCTCCAGACCCAGCGCCCCGGCGGCGGGCGTTCCAATCGGCAGCTCGGTCAGTTCGAGAATGCCGTCAGATTCTTCGGCGGTCTCCAGTTCGGCGGCCGAGCACAGCATGCCGTTGGAAATGACGCCGCGCACCGCGCGCGGCTCCAGGGTGATCCCCGAGCCCGGGATGAAGGCGCCGATCGGCGCGTAGATGGTGGTCAGGCCCGCGCGCGCATTGGGCGCGCCACAGACGATTTCCTTGCGCCCGTCGACCGTGTCGACCTGACAAACCCGCAGGCGGTCGGCGTTGGGGTGCTGGACCGCGTCGATCACTTTGGCGACGGTGAAGGCGGCAAGTTTGGCGGCGGGATCGGACACATGCTCGACCTCCAGGCCGGCCATGGTCATGGCGTCGACGATCTCGGCCACCGTCGCGGTGGTGTCGAGGTGCTCTTTGAGCCAGGAAAGGGTGAATTTCATAGCGCCGCCCTCAGCTCAAACCCGACGCCGGATTCGGCGCGGCGAAGGCCGAGAAACCGTAGTGGGCCAGCCAGCGCACGTCTGAGGCGAACATGTCGCGCAGATCGGGCATGCCGTATTTCAACCGCCCCAGTCGATCGACGCCGAAGCCGAAGGCGAAGCCCTGCCATTCATCCGGATCAATGCCGCAATTGCGCAGCACATTGGGGTGCACCATGCCGCAACCGACGATCTCCGACCATTCCGTGCCCTGACCGATTTTCACCTCGCCGCCCGACGTGTCGCATTGCACATCCATCTCCGCCGAGGGTTCGGTGAAGGGGAAATGGTGTGGGCGAAAGCGGGTGACCACGCCTTCCAGCTCAAAGAACCGGGCGATGAACTGATCCAGCGTCCATTTCAGATGGCCCATGTGGATGTCGCGGTCGATGACCAGGCCTTCGATCTGGTGGAACATCGGCGTATGCGTCGCGTCGCTGTCGCAGCGATAGGTGCGGCCGGGCGAAATGATCCGGATCGGCGGCGCCTGGCCGGCGGCGATCCACGGCGCGGCGGGCGGGGTGTTGGTGCGCTGCATGGCCCGCACCTGCACCGGGCTGGTGTGGGTGCGCAGCACCTTGCGCACGCCCTCGGCGTCGGGCGGGAAGAAGAACGTGTCATGCATTTCCCGCGCCGGGTGTTTGGGCGGAAAGTTGAGGGCGGTGAAGTTGTGGAAATCGTCCTCGATGTCTGGTCCTTCCGCCAGGGCGAAGCCCATTTCGGCGAAGATGGCGATCATCTCGTCCATCACCTGCATGGTCGGGTGGACGGCGCCCTTGCGGCGCGGCGGGGCGGGCAAGGATAGGTCGAGGCGTCCGGCGGCGAGACGGGCGTCGAGTTCGGCGGCCTCCAATAATGTCTTGCGCTGGGCGACCGCGGTCGCGACCCGATCGCGTAGGCCGTTGATCGCGGGACCCTGAACCTTGCGTTCATCGGCGTTCATTGCGCCCAGGGATTTCAGCAGGGCGGAGATGGCCCCGGTCTTGCCCAGGGCGTCGAGACGAACCGCCTCCAGCGCCGCGGTGTCCGGCGCGACGGCGATGCGGGCGGCTAGATTAGTTTCAAGTGTGGCGAGATCGGTCATGGAGGGAATCTTCCTCCCTCCCCTTTTTGGGGAGGGCGAGTCGCGAAGCGACCGGGGTGGGGTTCTTTGATGAAGCCCACGAACACCCTTGAACTTGAAGACTTCCCCGCCCCGGACGTTGCTTCGCTCCGTCTCGACCCTCCCCACAAGGGGGAGGGAGGGATGTCTACGCCAGGGCGGCGCGGACCTTGTCGGCGATGACCTTGAACGCGGCCGGGTCAGCGCCCGCGATGTCCGACAGAACCTTGCGGTCGATATCGATCCCGGCCAGTTCAAGGCCGTGGCTAAATCGCGAATAGGTCAGACCCTCAAGCCGCGCGGCGGCGTTGATGCGCTGGATCCACAGGGCGCGGAACGAACGCTTGCGCACCTTGCGGTCGCGATAGGCGTATTGACCGGCCTTATCCACCGCCGCCTTGGCGGCGCGGATGGTGTTTTTGCGGCGACCCCAGAAGCCCTTGGCTTGCTCGAGAACTTTTTTGTGTTTGGCGTGGGCGGTGACGCCCCGTTTGACGCGGGCCATTTTTGACTAAGCTCCTAAAAGATCACAGGCCGTAGGGCAGGAAGGATTTGATGGTCTTGGCGTCGGCCTCGCTCATCACCTTGGTGCCGCGGTTCTGGCGGATATATTTCGACGAATGGCTGATCAGCCGGTGCCGTTTTCCCGCCACGCCGGCCATTAGCTTGCCGGTCGCGGTGATCTTGAAGCGCTTTTTGGCGCCTGACTTGGTCTTCAGTTTGGGCATTTTGCATCGGCGCCCGCAAGGGCGACCGTCCTCAGATAAGGGTCGCTGAAAAGAACCGCCATGGCATGCCTTTGGGCCAGGCGGCTCGAACGAAGGGCGGGTCTTTAGGGGAAGTGGGGGCGGAAAGCAAGGACGGCGTTGTCAGGACGGACCCTACGTCATACTCGACACGAGGGTCCTGTCGTTGGCATTGTGAAGTCACGCCGCGTCCGCGCACGGGAGTCCGCTATTTTGACCGACAATACCCCCATCATCATCGGCGTCGGCGAGGCGTCGGAGCGGATTGACGCGGCCGACTACGCGGCGCTGTCGCCGGCGGATCTGGCCGGACGGGCGGCGGCGGCGGCCCTGGCGGACGCTGGCGTCGAGGGGCTCGCGGCGCACGTCGACGTGATCGCCGCCATCCGCCAGTTCGAGGTCTCCTGGCCGGCGGCCGTGGCGCCGTTTGGCAGGGCGGATAATTTTCCTCGCGCCGTGGCGCGCCGGATCGGGGCCGATCCGGCGCGGGCGATCCTGGAGCCGGTGGGCGGGCAGGGACCGCAACACCTGGTCAATAAGTTCGCTGAAGAGATCAACGCCGGCCGGATCGACATTGCGCTTATCTGCGGGGCCGAAGCCATCTCCACCGTCCGCCACCTGAGCATGCGCGGTGAGACGCGCGATTGGGCCGAGGAGGTTGGCGAGCGGCTGGAGGATCGCGGCTATGGCGATCAGTTGCTCGAACCCGAGCTGCGGCGCCACGGCGCCCGGACGCCGATCGACGTCTACGCCCTCCTTGAGAATGCGCGTCGCGCGCGGCTTGGGCAGTCTCGAGAGGCCTACCGCGAGACCATGGCCGAGTTGTTCGTGCCTTTCACCAGGGTCGCCGCGCAAAACCCGCACGCCATGTCGCGCGAGGTCCGGTCGGTGGCGGATCTGGCGACGATCTCTGCCTCCAACCGCCTGACGTCGGACCCGTTTCCCCGGCGCATGGTTGCGCGCGACCAGGCCAACCAAGGCGCCGCCGTGCTGATGGCTTCGGTGGCGAAGGCGCGGGCCCTGGGCGTCCCCGAAAACCGCTGGGTCTATCCGCATGGCGGCGCGGATACGCGCGAGCGCTTGCCGATGCAGCGACAGGACCTATCCCGCGGCCCGGCGGCAGTCATGGCGACGCGGCGGGCGCTGGAGATCGCTGGCGTCGGCGTCGACGCGATTGATCTGTTCGACCTCTACAGCTGCTTTCCCATCGCGGTGTTCAACCAACTCGACGGCCTGGGGATCGCGCCGGACGATCCGCGACCGTTCACGGTCACCGGCGGCCTGCCGTATTTCGGCGGGGCGGGAAACAACTATTCCACCCACGCCATCGCCTCGATGGTCCGCGCCTTGCGCGCCAGGCCGGGCGCCAAGGGCCTAGTAAGCGCCAACGGCGGTTTTCTGTCCAAGACCTCGACAGGTATCTATTCGACGACGCCAGCGCCTTGGCGCGGGCTCGACAACACCGCCCTGCAGGTGGAGATCGACGGCTGGGCGGCGCCGGCGGTCGCGCCTGGCGAAGGCGTCGGCGCGGTGGAAACCTACACCATTGACTATAGCGGCAAGGCGCCGGTCGGTGTCGTCATCGGCCTGCTGGAAAGCGGCGCGCGGTTCGTGGCTATGACCGGCCTTGAGGGCGGGGCTGTCGCCGAGACGATGATCGCGCGCGACCCGCTGGGCGCGCGCGTGTCGCTGACGCTGGATGAAAAAGGCCGCTCGATCATAGGAAGCATCTCATGAAATCACCGATTTGCGACATGCTCGGGATCGAATTTCCGCTGCTTGCCTTCAGCCATTGCCGCGATGTGGTCGCCGCCGTCAGCCGGGCGGGAGGCTTTGGCGTGTTCGGCGCTACGGCGCATTCGCCGCAATCGGTGCGCGAGGAGCTGCGCTGGATCGAGGACCACGCCGGCGGCAAACCGTTCGGCATCGATGTTCTGATTCCCGAAAACATGGCCACGGCGGGCGAGACGAACGTCACCTACAACAGCTTGCGCGCGCGCATCCCAGAGGCGCAAAGCGCGTTCGCGCGCGATCTTCTGGCCAAGGTCGGCGTCACCGTGCCGGAACAGACGGTGAGCGACGACCAGACCCAACCGTTCGATCCGGGCCGCGCTCTTGAGGTGCTCGACGCGGCCTTCGAATTTCCGATTCGGCTGATTGCCAATGCGCTAGGTGTGCCGCCGCCGGCGATGATCGAGATGGGCAAGCGCCACGGCGTGCCGGTAGCGGCGCTCGTGGGCGCCAAGGAACACGCCATCCGCCAGGTCAACGCCGGCGTGGACATATTGGTGGTGCAAGGCACCGAGGCCGGCGGTCACTGCGGCGAGGTCTCGACCCTGGTTCTGGTGCCCGAAGTGATCAAGGCGATCAAACCGATCCGCAATGTGCCGGTTCTGGCGGCGGGGGGCATCATGACCGGCGGACAGATGGCGGCATGTATGGCCATGGGCGCCGCAGGCGTGTGGACCGGCTCGGTGTGGCTGGCGACGGTGGAGTCGGAGACCAGCGAAATCTTCCGCGAGAAAATGATCGAAGCCGGCTCGCGCGATGCAGTCCGCTCCAAGAGCCGCACCGGCAAGCCCGCCCGGCAACTGCGCTCGACGTGGACCGAGGCGTGGGAGCGTGATCCGAACAGCCCCGGCCCACTGCCCATGCCGCTGCAGACTCTGATCAGTGAGCCGGCCCTGCGCGGCGTTGACCGCGCCGCCGCCGCGGGCAATCCCAAGGCGCGCGAGATGGTCACCTATTTCGTCGGTCAGGGCGTCGGCCTGATCGACAGCGTCCGCTCGGCCGGCCAGGTGGTGCAGACCTTTAAGGAGGAATTTCTGGAGGCGGTCGAGGCGCTGAACGAGACGATGGAGGATTAGGCGATCAAACCCGCCGTCGGCGCGACGTTGGCGCTGCCGGGGAAGACGACCGTGTCGAGGGCCGCGCGCTCGACGCCCATGTGATCGCGCAAGACGCCCTTGAACAGGCCGCGCATGTCCAGGGTCGGCGCGGTGTCACGGTTTTCGAACAGTTTCGCCGCCGCCAGGGTCGGCCAATCACCGATGATGCCGCCCTTTTTGATCGCGCCGCCGAGAACGAGAGCCGTCGAGGCGGTGCCGTGATCGGTGCCGCCGGTGCCGTTGGCGTGGGCGGTGCGGCCAAACTCGGTCGCCATGACCACAACCGTATTGCTCCAGGCGTCGCCAAGGCCGCTCGACAGCCCGTCGATAAAGGCGTCGACATAGGTCAGGCGCGTATTGATCAAGCCCAGCTGATTGGCGTGGGAGTCGAAGCCGTCGATGGATACTGCCGCCACGTGCTGGCCGCCGGGCTGGGTCATGAAGGAGGCGAGGGTAGCGCCGAGCTTTCGCGCGAGGGGCCGGCCGGCGCGCGCGTTGAGCGCGGTTCCGCGGGTGCCGGCGCCGGTCATCCCGGCCGGATCGGCGGGGGCGTCAGCCTTGGCGGCATCCGCCCGGTTGACGTCGGATTGGGCGATCCTGGCCATCGCCTGGGTCGCCATGCCGCTGGCCAGCGCGGGACCTAAGAGGGGATCGCCAGCGTAGAGATCGGCCAGAATGCCCGGCAGACGATGATCGATCTGCGCCCCGCCGCCCGGCGACCAGGACGCTGCCTCGATCGGGCCTCGCAGGATCAGCGGTGCGGTCGGCCCCATCGAGATCGCCTTGACCGCGCCGGCCGGACCCATGGCGGTGAGCGCGCGGTTGAGCCAACCGGACGAGGTGCCATAAACCACCGCCGCGCCGCTCTCGAGCACGTCCTGCGCCTCGAAATGGGAGCGTTCGCGGTCGGGCGTCGCCACCGCCGGTGCGATGCGCGCCTCGCCCTTCAGGGCCAGGGCGTGGGTCGCCTCCATCGCCGGGTGCAGGCCGAAGGTCTCGTCCAGCTCCAGCGCCCCGCCCGCCTGACCGAAGCCTGGCAGGGCGATGGCGCCGCGCAGGCCGGCGTAGGCGCGATCGCCCACCGGCGGCGACAGCGACAGGCCGTCCAGGCCGCCACGGCAGATGATCACCACGAACCGCCGGCTCGCGCGCGCGCCTTCGGAATCGGCCAGGGCGCGCGTGGCCATGAACTCGACGGTGATCCCAAGACCAAGCGCGCCCATCAGGACGTGACGACGGGAAAGGTGAGAGGAGGTCATCGGCGTTGAAACTCCGGACTCATCAGCAATATGGACAGGCCCTCGGCGCGGGTTTCGGCGCGGGCGATGGTCTTGGAGGCCAGTGGCGAAAGGCGGGCGCCCAGTGCCTCTCGCGCGAGCTGCGCCGGGTCGCGATCACCGATGGCGCGGGCGGCGAAGGCTTCGCTCCAGTCCATGCGCTTGATGACCGCGTCGGGCGCGCACCAGACCCCGGTTTCCTCGGCCCAGCCCTTGGGAGAGGGCGCGCTGAACGGCTTTTGGCCCATGGCGGTCATGATCGGCGCGATCGCGGTGATGTCGTCTGGGACCGTGCCCGCCGCGCGCCAGCTGGAGACCAGGAAATCATACGGCGTTTTGAACTTGACCGCCGCCGGTTCCCAGGTTTCCGGAGCGCTGATCAGGGTCCTGGCGACCACATCAAGGCGGCCGTCGCTGCCGAGCCAACTGCGCTCCAGGCGCGCGACGAGGGAGGCGGGCGGATCGTCGGCCACGAAATGGCGGGCGATCTTGGTGGAGAGGTGACGGGCGGTGTGCGGATTGGCGGCCAGGTCGCGCATCACCGCCCGCGCCTGCCCGGCGCCATCGTCGCCGTACCGTATGCCCAGAATGGTGCGCGCGCCCGGCTCGTGCGCGCGTGGTCGGAATACGAATTGGC
This sequence comes from Caulobacteraceae bacterium, assembly GCA_025352085.1. GTDB lineage: Bacteria > Pseudomonadota > Alphaproteobacteria > Caulobacterales > Caulobacteraceae > Acaudatibacter. Next base: position 15,179 of record JANXUA010000145.1, read on the forward strand.
CTGCGCGGTCCAGGACATCGTTGGGCAGGCCGATGCTCCAACCGGTCATGGCGCGGGCGAATTCGGTTACGTCGGCCTGGGTGTAGCCGCCATCGACGCCGACGGTGTGGAGCTCCATGATTTCGCGGGCCAGGTTCTCGTTGAGACCGGCGTGCTTGCCCGACCGGGCCTGGAAGGCGCTGGCCATGCTGTCCGGTCCGATCGAGCGGGCTTGATCGAGATAGATCAGCATGGCGGGATGGCGCGAGGATGCCGCGAGGATGTCTTCAAACCGACCAAACACATGCGGCCGGATCGCTTCGCGCTCGAACGGGCCGATCAGGCCGGCGGCGGCGGGCTTGGCGGCGGAGACGGTGAAGTGGTTGGCCCAGAAGAGGGCCCAGCGCTCACGAAAGCCGGCGTCCGTGTTTGTGGCCAGGCGCGCCCTGTCCAGAAAGTCGGCGCCGGCCTCGTCGCGCAAGTCCCGCGCGAGCGCCTTGACCGCGTCCGATTTGGCGTCGCCGTCCTGTTTGGCGTCGCGCCTCTGCATTTGATAGTCGCGAAACTCGCCAAAGCGTTTCGCCGCGCCCGGCCCGCCGGGCGAGGGCTGGTCGGCGCCCGATTCGCGGATCTGCGCCGACAGCCAGCCTTGCGGATCGGCCTTGGCCGCCGCGATTTCGCCCGCCCGCGCGCCCAGCCCCAGCCTCGTGACGGCGATCGCCGCTTGTAGATCGCGATCAACGGTCAAGTCCCGCTCCCTGTTCAGAGGTGGAAAAGTCTAGCCCGTTGAACGCGCGAACGATACGAGTCCGTCGCCTATCCCCGGCGTGTTATCAGGCAGTCCATGGCCCATCCTCCCGAAATGCCGGTCCGTATCCGTCGTTTCTACAAAAACGTCGAGGTCGCGCGCGCGGGTGGCGGCTTCACGATCCAGCTGGATGGCCGGGTCGCGCGCACCCCCGCCGGCCGGCCGCTGGCCATGCCGACCCAGGCCCTGGCCGACTTGATCCGGGCCGAATGGGCGGACCAGGGGAACGAAATCGCGCTCGCGGCCATGCCGGCCACACGCCTCGCGCAGACTGCGCTTGACGGCGTCGCCGACCGGCATGCCGAGACGGTGCGTGAGTTCGCGCGCTTCGCCGAGACGGACCTGCTGTGCTACTTCGCCGAAGCGCCCACGAGCCTTGTCCGTCGAGAAGACGCGGTCTGGACCCCCTTGCTCGCATGGGCGCGCGAGGATCTGGGGCTGGCCTTCGTGCGCACCTCCGGCATCGCCCATAGCCTGCAACCCCCTGAGGTCCTGACGAGTGTCACCGCCCTGGCGGCGGCGGCCGGACCGTTTGACTTGGCCGGCCTCGCCTTCGGGGGAGCCCTGTTCGGTTCGGCGATTGTGGTTCTGGCCCTCCGCGCGGGGCGAATTGACGCCCAGGGCGCCCTGTCTGCGGCGCGTCTGGATGAAATGTTCCAGGAAGAGCATTGGGGTGTCGACGACGAAGCGGCGCAGCACGCCGCCCGCATGGCCCGCGAAACGGCGATGCTGGAGCACTGGTTTCGGGCGTTGGCCTGAGGCTTGCGACCCACGCCTGACCCAAGGTGAAACTTGTCAGGGAGCCTTACGGCGGCTAGGCGATAGTCGTCGTCATTAGGGTGATCGTTCAAGTGCAAAATAATCTTGCGGAACTCCACAAGCGTCGCGAACAGGCGCGGGCCGGCGGCGGCGCCAAGCGGATAGCCGCCCAGCATGCCAAGGGCAAGCTGACCGCGCGCGAACGCCTGGACATATTGCTCGACGAGGGCTCGTTCGAGGAGTTCGACATGTTCGTCGAGCATCGCAGCCATGACTTTGGTATGGAAAAGCAGCGCGTGCCCGGCGATGGCGTGGTGACCGGCTGGGGTACGGTGAACGGTCGCGTCATCTACGTTTTCTCCAAGGATTTCACCGTCATAGGCGGCTCTCTTTCGAAGGCGCAGGCCGAAAAAATCGTCAAGGTCCAGGAAATGGCGGCGCGCAACGGCGCCCCGATCGTGGGCCTGTTCGACGCCGGCGGCGCGCGCATCCAGGAAGGCGTCGACTCGTTGGCCGGCTACGCCGACATCTTCCTGCAGAACGTCCTGTCCAGCGGCGTCATCCCGCAAATCAGCGTGATCATGGGCCCGTGCGCCGGTGGCGACGTCTATTCGCCGGCCATGACCGACTTCATCTTCATGGTGAAGGACACGTCCTACATGTACGTCACCGGTCCGGACGTGGTGAAGACGGTGATCAACGAGGACGTCAGCCATGAGGATCTCGGCGGCTATCGCGTGCACGCGCTCAAATCCGGAGTCGCGGACGGAGCCTATGAGAATGATCTTGAAGCCCTGACCCAGGTTCGCCGATTGATCGATTTTCTGCCATCATCCAACCGGCAGGCGCCGCCGGTGCGCGAGAGCTTCGACATTCCCGACCGTGACGAGCGCTCGCTCGACACCCTGGTGCCGGCCAATCCGAACAAGCCCTACAATATGAAGGAACTGATCCTCAAGGTATCGGACGAGGCGGATTTCTTCGAGATCTCGCCGGATTACGCCAAAAACATAATCATTGGGTTCGCGCGCATGGACGGCGAGCCTGTCGGCATTGTCGCCAACCAGCCGCAGGTTTTGGCCGGGGTGCTGGATATTGATTCGTCGCGCAAGGCCGCCCGGTTCGTGCGGTTCTGCGACGCTTTCGGCATACCGATCATCACCTTGGTCGACGTGCCGGGCTTCATGCCCGGCACCAAGCAGGAGCAGGGCGGCCTGATCAAGCACGGCGCGAAGCTTCTGTTCGCTTATGCCGAAGCGACGGTGCCGAAAATCACCGTGATCACCCGCAAGGCCTATGGCGGGGCCTTTGACGTGATGAGTTCGAAGAACATTCGCGGCGATTTCAACTACGCGTGGCCGACCGCCGAAATCGCGGTGATGGGTCCCAAACAGGCGGTGGAAATCATCTTTCGCAATGAGCTGGGCGATCCTGAGAAGCTCGCCGCCCGCGAGGCCGAATACAAAGCCCACTTCGCCAGCCCGTTCGTGGCTGCTTCACGCGGCTACATTGACGACATCATCATGCCGCACGGCACCCGGCGCCGGATCGTGCGGGCGCTGAAGAGCCTGAAGGGAAAAGAACTCAAGAACCCGTGGAAAAAACACGATAATATTCCACTCTAGTCCATATAGTCACCCCGTCCCAGCGGATCGGGCATGGCCTCGCCGTTCGCCACAAAGCTTAGGCTCACCGAATTGATGCAATAGCGATTGCGCGTCGGCGGCGGGCCGTCGGGGAAAAGATGGCCTTGATGCGAACCGCACCGCGCGCAGCGGGTCTCGATGCGGATCATACCGTGGCTGTCGTCGCGCACTTCGACGACGTGTGTCGGGTCGAACGGGGCGAAGAAGCTCGGCCAGCCGGTGCCGCTCTCGAATTTCGTCTTGGCGCGAAACAGGGGCAACCCGCACAGACGGCAGCAATAGGCGCCGTCCTGTTTGTTATCCAGGAGGCCGCCGCAGAACGGGGCCTCCGTGCCGTGATGCAAAAGCACATCGCGCTCCTCGCGCGTGAGATTCACCTCCAACCGCGCGCGTTCGTCCTCATTGGGTGCGGTCAGGTCAAAACCGGTGGTGCTGGACATGGCGATCCTTCTGGGGGGTTACGCTCGGGCAAGGTTGTCAAGGCGCGCGGGCGCGTCTAACCCCTCAGATATAGTGTGAACTCGGACGGCCCCAAGCGAATGTTCTCGAAAATCCTGATCGCCAATCGCGGCGAAATCGCGGTGCGGATCATCAAGACCTGTCGGCGGATGGGGATCGCCGCCGTGGTGGTCTATTCCGAAGCGGACGCCGATTCCCTGGCTGTGGAGATGGCCGACGAGGCCGTACTGATTGGTCCGCCGCCGGCGGCGCAGTCCTATCTGCTGGGTGACAAGATCATCGCGGTGGCTCTGCAAACGGGCGCCCAAGCCATCCATCCTGGGTTTGGCTTCCTATCGGAAAACGCGGGTTTCGCCCGGGCGTGCGCCGAGGCCGGCGTTGTCTTCGTCGGCCCCAATCCGCACGCCATCGACGCCATGGGCGACAAGATTCAGTCGAAGAAATTCGCTGCCGCCGCGAACGTCACCGTGGTCCCAGGACATGTCGGTGAGATCGACGATACGGCGCACGCCGTCCGCATCTCCAAAGAGATTGGCTATCCGGTGATGATCAAGGCTTCGGCCGGCGGTGGCGGCAAGGGCATCCGCGTCGCCTGGAGCCGTCGGGACGTCGAGGAGGGCTTTTCCGCCGTCCGCGCCGAAGCCAAGGGCGCCTTTGGCGACGACCGCATCTTCATCGAAAAGTTTATCGAAAGCCCGCGCCATATCGAGATCCAGGTGCTGGGCGACAAACATGGTCATGTCGTCCATCTGTTCGAGCGCGAATGCTCGATCCAGCGACGCAACCAGAAGGTGATCGAAGAGGCGCCGTCGCCCCTGCTCGACGAGGCCACCCGCGCGGCCATGGGCGCCCAGGCCGTGGCGCTGGCCAAGGCGGTGAATTACGATTCCGCCGGCACGGTGGAGTTCGTCGCCGGACAGGATAAGTCGTTCTATTTTCTGGAGATGAACACCCGTCTTCAGGTCGAGCATCCGGTCACCGAATTGATCACCGGCGTCGATCTGGTCGAACAGATGATCCGCTCCGCTGCCGGCGAGGTGATGGCATTCGGACAGAAGGATTTGAAAATCAACGGCTGGGCGATGGAAAGCCGCATCTACGCCGAAGATCCCTACCGCAAATTCCTGCCTTCGATCGGCCGGCTGGTCCGCTACGCGCCGCCAGCGGAAGGCCAACAGGGCGACGGCGTCGTGCGCAACGACACCGGCGTGCGCGAAGGCGACGAAATCTCGATGTTCTACGATCCGATGATCGCCAAACTGTCGACCTGGGCGCCGACTCGCGCCGATGCGATCACCGGCATGGCGCGGGCCTTGGAGGATTTCCACATTGAGGGCCTGGGCCACAATACACCGTTCCTGTCGGCGGTGATGGATCAGGATCGTTTCCGGTCCGGGGTGCTGTCGACCAACTATATCAAAGATGAATTCCCCGAGGGATTTCAAGGACTCGCGGCGACATCATTGCAGATCGATATCGCCACGGCGGTCGCCGTCGCCATGCACCGCGCCATCACCACGCGCGCGCGCCGGGCCGGAAATGGCCTTCTGCCGCCGGCGCGAACCGACTGGGTCGCGGTCGTCGGCCCGACGCGTCGCCCGGTGCGCGTCGCGGAGGCGGATACCGGCTTGGCGATTGAACTGGTCGACGAGGGCCGTGTCTTGAGTCTCGAGGCGATTGACTGGCGCCCCGGCGCGCCGTTGTTTCGGGGACGCCTGGATGGCCTGGCCTTCACCGTCACGGCCGCGCCGGCCGACGAAGGCTTCGTGATCCGTCACCGCGCCAGCGTTCTGAAGGCCCTGGTTTTGAGCCCGACCTCGGCCGACCTGCATGAACGCCTGCCCGCCAAGACCCCGCCGGACACTTCGCGCCTCGTCGTCTCACCCATGCCCGGCCTGGTGATCTCCGCCGATGCGGTGCAAGGCGAAGAGGTCAAGGAAGGCCAGGTCCTGTTCGTGATCGAGGCGATGAAAATGCAGAATATCCTGCGCGCCGAACGCGACGGAGTGCTCAAGACTGTTTCCGCTAAGGCCGGCGACAGCGTGGCGGCCGATGACGTGCTGGCGGAGTTCAGCTGACGACCTTGCCTGAGACGGGAACCATCCGGACGAGCCTCGTCCATCTCCTGTTCGGTTTCACGGGCCGAATTGGCCGGGCGGCCTATGGCCTTGGAACAGTCTTCAACGTCGTCTGCCCGATTTTGGCCGGTGTGGCGGCGGCGCCGACCTTCGATGCCTATTTCAATGCCTTCGCGGCGTCGGAGTCGTCGGTTCCGATTGAGGTTGCGGCCCATCTGGCCGTGATGCTGATCGGCGTCTTGGTCGGGCTCTTGGTCCTGATGGTATTCGTATGGTCAATCTTGGCCGTGCACGTGAAACGCTGGCATGATCGCGACAAGACTTGGCTGTGGATCTTCGTCGGTCTTGTCCCACTCATTGGTCCTTTGTGGTTGATTACTGAATGCGGGTTTATGCCCGGAAAGGCGAGAGCCGACCGATTTGGGCCGGCGCCGCCTCCATTCTAGACGTTCCCCCGCCGTTGATTTGATGGTTTCCAACGGGCGTCCGCGCAGACCTTGAGTCGGTCTTTGGTCTCAACTCTCCATCGACCACCGTAAAGACAACCGGGTGGCGAGAATTAAAGAAATTTTACAATCGTCTGAGTTATATTCAACCGAAAAATTTACAATTGAGAAACAATGGCCACAAATGCCACGGAATAGTAGAAAATATTTACAGTGAATATTTTAGAAATGGTCATCGATCCTGAGTTCGAAGCGTCGATCAGTGCGTTTTTGGTGCAACCAGATCACACTTATTTACGTTTACACGGTCGAATTTACATTCAACGTCATTCACCGCGCGAGAAAATTGCGTAAGATTGGAAGCTGAAGCGGCGGTCAGGTCCGTCGGAATGGGTTTCATAAGGAGGGTGAGCAAGCCATGCCTTTAGCGCAACTCTTGTTCAGCTTTGAGGGACGGATCGGCCGGGGTCCATTTTGGCTTGGCACCGTCCTGGTGTGGGTCGGCTACGGTTTGGCGTTCACCGCGTTCAACGGGCTGGGTGGTTTCAGCGTCGATCTCTTTCATCCGATCAACGGGGCTGACTCGAAGAATGTGTTCCTCGAGTCGATGGGATTCGCCGCCGTGCTGATCTGTGTCGCGTTCATCGTTCGCATTGACCTGGCCTTGCAGATCAAGCGTTGGCACGACCGCGCTAAATCGGCTTGGTGGGTGTTGATCTGCATGTTTCCGGTCCTCGGTGTCCTGGCGGCCCTCATCGAATGTGGTCTGTTGCCCGGCGACGCCGGACCCAATCGCTTCGGCAAACCGGATGACGCCGCGCGCGGGCCAGCCGTCATCGGTCATCGCTTGATCGCGGGCGGGGGTGGCGCGGCCGGTTAGGCGCGCGCCGACCGACAGAAGGCCCTTGGTGCGCGGACGGCCGCGCATGGATTTACGCGTCCGTCCGCAGCTCCGGACGCTTCCGCCAAACTGAACAACAGGATATGCCGGGCTCTCGCGCAACGGAGCCCCGTATGAAAATCGAATTTGTCGCCCAGGACGCCCCCGCGGGTAAGACCTGCGCCGTGGCCGTGATCGTATTTGAAAAAGGTGGCATGTCACAGGCCGCCGAGGCGCTCGACAAGGCGTCGGGCGGGGCGGTCAAGCGGGCGATCGCCGGCGGACGGTTCGCCGGACAAATGGGACAGGTTCTCGACCTGATCGCCCTGCACGGCGTCGACGCGGCCAGAGCGGTCATCGTCGGTTGCGGCGTCAAGGACGATTTCGACGCCAAGGTCATGGAAACGGCCGCGGCGCACGCCTATCAAGCCGTCAAGGCCAGCGGCGTCGATACGCTGATTGTGCGATTGCCAGGCGCCCCGGCGGAGGTTTCCGCCCGCGCCGCGTTCGGCGTGCGGCTGGCGGCCTATCGGTTCGACAAATACCGCACCACCGAGAAGCCGGACAAGAAACCGTCGGTGACCAAGGTCAAGATCGCCGTGGATGATCCCAAGGTGGCGGCCAAAGCGTTCAAGGCCGACAGCGGCCTGGCGGACGCCATCCTGTTCGCCCGCGATCTCGTCTCCGAGCCGGCCAACATCCTCTATCCGGAGGAATTCGCCCGCCGGGTCAAGGCCCTGACCAAGCTTGGGCTGGAAGTGGAGATCCTCGGCGAAAAGGAAATGAAGAAACTGGGCATGGGGGCCCTTCTGGGCGTCGGCCAGGGCAGCGTGCGCGAAACCCAGTTGGCGGTCATCCAGTGGAAGGGCGCCAAGGACCCCGCCGCCCAACCGATCGCCTTCGTTGGCAAAGGTGTGTGTTTCGACACCGGCGGCATCAGCCTCAAGAGTCCGGACGGCATGGAAGAGATGATCACCGACATGGGCGGCGCGGCGGCCGTCAGCGGCGCGATGTACGCCCTGGCCGCGCGCAAGGCCAAGGTCAACGCGGTCGGCATTCTGGGCCTGGTGGAAAACATGCCCGACGGCAACGCCCAGCGCCCCGGCGATGTGGTCACCACCATGTCCGGCCAGACTGTCGAGGTGATCAACACCGACGCCGAGGGTCGGCTCGTTCTTGCCGACGCCCTCTGGTATTGTCAGCAGCGGTTCAAGCCGAAATTCATGATCGATCTGGCGACCCTGACCGGCGCGATCATCATTTCGCTTGGCAAGGACCTCGGCGGTCTGTTCTCCAACGACGACAAACTGGCCGACAATCTGCTGGCCGCGTCCAGAGCCAGCGGCGACATCCTGTGGCGTATGCCCATGCCGGCGCAATACGACAAGAATATCGACAGCGCCGTCGCCGATATGAAGAACGTCGGCCCGCGCTATGGCGGATCGATCACCGCCGCCCTGTTCATCCAGCGGTTCGTAAACAAATTGCCGTGGGCGCATCTGGATATCGCCTCGACAGCGTGGAAGCCCAACTCCACCGTGCCGACCATCCCCAGCGGCGCGACCGGTTTTGGCGTGCGTCTGCTCGACCGCCTGGTAGCCGATTGTTACGAGGGCTGAGGGTGCGAACCGCATGAGCGAGACGTCCGGTGAGGTCTGGTTCTATCATCTTGAGCGGGCGAGCCTAGAGCAAGTTCTGCCTGAACTTCTTGAAAAGACCCTGGCGCGCGGCTGGCGCGCACTGGTGCGAACCGGCGACGCCGAGCAGCGCGCCCGACTCGACGCCTGGCTGTGGACCTTTCGGGACGAGAGTTTCCTGCCGCACGGCATGGCCGGCGAAGCGACGGCGGACCGTCAGCCCATCCTGCTCACGGGCGGCGAGGAGAACGTGAACGGCGCGCAGGCTCTGTTCGTTCTGGACGAAGCGCCGGCGGATATCTCAGGCTTTGCCCGCACCATCGTTGTGTTCGACGGCCACGACGAAGCCGCCCTGGCGCGCGCTCGCGGGTATTGGAAAACCTACAAAGCCGCGAAGCTGGACGTCGCCTATTGGAAACAGGGCGAGACGCGGGGGTGGGAGCGGCAGGGCTAAGGACCAGCGAGTCACGGCCTCGGTCGCAAAACCAGACGCCGCGCATCCATCACCTCGACCTCTTGCATTCGGCCTGGCCGCCCCGGCGCGAGGGCGCAGACCTTGAAATTTCCGTAGATGACAGTGCTCCAATCGGCGTCAGGATTTTTGCCGTCCCAGAGCTTGCGGACCGACGCGGGCAATTGATCAAAGGCCTCGTCCTGCTGGGCGACGCCCAAAATCCTGCGGGTTCCGACGACCCAGATTCGCACCGTTGGCCTCCCATTCCACAGCGCCATACGTCCGTGCACCGTGCGGCACGCTGGTGAGGTATGTGGCGGCGCGGCGGTAAGCAAAATAGCCATTGCGGCGACGAACGCGGGAATCATGATTGAGCCGCGATCGCCGCTTCATGCGCCTCCGCCGCCGCAACCCACTTGGCCTCGGCTTCGGCCAGACGCTCGGCCGTTCTTGCCCGGCGACGTTGCAGATCGACGAGGCGGTTGGGGTCGGCGTAGACGGCGGGGCTCGACAGAGTCTCGTCCAGTTCGGCGACCAGTCTGGTTTCGCGGGCGAGGACCTCTTCAGCCGCCTCGAGTTTGCGCTTGAGCGGCGCCGCGGCGGCGCGTTGGGGAGCGGCGGCCGGAGAGGGCGGTGGGGCCTTGGCGACGGGCTTGCCGGCGTTGCGGGCGCGGTCGAGGACGAACTTGGCATAGTCGTCCATATCGCCGTCGAAGGGTTTGACCGAACCGTCGGCGGTCAGCCACAGCCGGTCGGCCACCATTTCCATCAAGGATCGGTCGTGGGTGATCAGGATTACCGCGCCGGCATAGTCGTTGAGCGCCTCGGTCAGGGCGCGGCGACTGTCGATATCGAGGTGGTTGGTGGGTTCGTCCAGGATCAGGAGGTGCGGCTTTTCCATCGCCACCATGTTGAGCAACAGCCGCGCCCGCTCGCCGCCGGAAAGGTTGGCGACGGTGGTTTCGACCTTTTCCACGGTCATGCCGAACTGAGCCAGACGCGAGCGACGCTGCGCCTCGGTGGCGTCCGGCAGAGCGCGGCGGATGATGGCCAGCGGCGTATCCTCCGGATCCATCGCCTCGATCTGGTGCTGGTGAAACCAGCCGACCTTCATGCGCCGATCGCGATGGATGTGGCCCCCGCCGATCTTCAGATCGCCGGCGATCATGCGCGCGAAAGTGCTCTTGCCGGTGCCGTTGACGCCCAGAAGGCCGATGCGGTCATCGACATCCATGCGCAGATTGAGGCGCTTTAGGACCGGCGAACCGCCGTAGCCGACCTCAACCCCCTCCAAGCGCACCAGAGGCGGGGCGAGCGGGCGGGTGGGAGAGGGGATCAGGAAGGGCGCGACATTGCTTTCGATCGACGGGGCCACGTCCTGCAGCTTGGCGATCATCTTCAGGCGCGACTGGGCCTGGCGGGCCTTGGCGGCGGAGGCGCGGAAGCGGTCGACGAAGGCCTGCATGTGCGCGCGCTTGGCGTCGATCTTGCTCTTCATCGCCGTCTGCAGGCGGATCTTTTCGGCCCGTTGGCGCTCGAACTCGGAAAATCCGCCCGTGTAGTAGTCGAGCCGGCCTTCGGTGAGGTGCAATATGGCGTCCACCGAATGGTCGAGCAGCTCGCGATCGTGGCTGATGATCAGGGCGGTCTTGGGGTATTTGCGCAGGCGCGCTTCCAGCCACAAGGCGCCCTCGAGATCGAGATAGTTGGTCGGTTCATCCAGCAGCAGCAGGTCGGGCTCGGCGAACAGGGCCGCGGCCATGGCCACGCGCATCCGCCAACCGCCGGAAAACTCCGCCATCGGCCGGGCCAGATCGTCGTTAGTGAAGCCCAGGCCGCTGAGGATTTCCGCCGCGCGGGCCGGCGCGCGGTCGGCTTCGATGTCGCTGAGACCCTGGTAGATGTCGGCGATGCGCTCGGGCGGCGCGGTTTCCAACTCCCCAATCAGCGCCGCGCGGCGGGTGTCGGCGGCGAGCACCGTTTCGAGAAGAGGGATGGGCGTCGCCGGATGCTCCTGATCCACCGAACCGATCCGCGCGGCCTTGGGCAGATCGATCTCGCCGCCGCCGGCGGCGAGCGTGCCCAGGATCAGCTTGAACAGAGTCGACTTGCCCGCGCCATTGCGCCCGACCAGCCCGACCTTGACGCTCGCCGGCAGCGTGACGCTGGCGTGGTCGAAGAAGCGGCGTCCCCAGGCGTCGAGGACAAGATCGTGGATACGGAGCATGAGGATACTTTACAGCCGGGGTTACGCCGCCTTGGCGAACCGGGCGCGCGTCGCTATAAGCCGCCACCCCGACTTTTCCAACCGCTTGCGAGTGATCCCCTCCCTATGACCGAACGCACCTTCTCGATTCTGAAACCCGACGCGACCAAGCGCAACCTGACCGGCAAGATCAATGCGGTGATCGAGGAGGCGGGCTTGCGCATCGTCGCCCAGCGCCGCATCCGCATGACGCAGGAACAGGCCGAAGACTTCTACGACGTCCACCGTGAGCGCCCGTTCTATGGCGAACTGGTGGAGTTCATGACCTCGGCGCCGGTCGTCGTGCAGGTGCTCGAAGGCAAGGACGCCGTCGCGAAATACCGCGAAGTGATGGGCGCGACCAACCCCGAGCAGGCCGACGCGGGCACCATCCGCAAGCTGTTTGCCCTCTCGGTCGGTGAAAATTCCGTGCACGGTTCGGACAGCATCGACAACGCCAAGATCGAAATCGCCCAGTTCTTCGACGCGGAAGACATCGTCGGGTAGGACGACATTTCCGGACGCCGCCCCTTCGACTGCACCGTCGTCGGTGCCAGTTTCGGCGGCGTGTCCTGCGCCATGAGCCTGGCGGCGGCCGGCGTTCCGGTGCGGGTGCTGGAAAAAAAGACCGATCCAGGCGCCAAGCTGCACACCACCGGTCTGCTCGTTCGCGATGTTGTCGATGGCGTTGACTGGCTAAGCGAAACGCCGCCGGACATCGTGCGCCGCATCGACGGCGTGCGTCTTTACGCGCCCGACATGCATTCAGTTGAACTGGTCGCGCCCGGTTACTATTTTCTCGCGACCGACACGCCGCAACTGATGCGTTGGATGACCGACCGCTGCCGTCGGCTTGGCGGGGAAGTTCAGCTCGGGGCGACCTACACCCGCGCGCGCCGCGACGACGACGGTTTCGAGATCGACGGCTTTGGCCGGACGAGCTTTCTCGTCGGCGCCGATGGGCCTAGGTCGCGCGTCGCCCGGGATCTGGGCCTGGGCGAAAATCGACGGTTTCTGTTCGGCATTGAGCACGAATATGCCGGCGCACAAATCGCCGAGCCGCATCTGCTGCATTGCTTCATCGATCACCGACTCGCCCCCGGCTATATCGGCTGGGCCGTGAGAGGGGTAGGCCAGGTTCAGGTTGGCCTCGCGCGCCGCGCCGATGCGCCCGGCGTCGCCAAGGAGGCGATGGCCGCCTTTCTCACCAAGATTGCGCCGGTGATCGACCTGCGCGACGTCCATCCGAGCCACATCCGCGCGGGCCTCATTCCCTGCGGCGGCGTTGTGTCCCCGGTCGCGGCCGAGCGGGTTCTGCTCGTCGGCGATTCGGCCGGCATGGTCTCGCCGGTCACCGCCGGCGGCATTCACACCGCCCTCAAGCACGGCCAAGCGGCCGGCCGCGCCATCGCCGACTTCGCCGCCGGCAAACGCGCCGATCCCAGCCGCTGGTTCACCCAGACCTATCCCAAATTCCGCGCCAAGCGGGCGCTGCGTTGGGCCTTCGACCATTTCCAGAACGACCTCACCTTCAACCTCCTGCTCGGCTCGCCCCCCATGCGGGCGGCCGCGCGATTGATTTTCTTTCATCGGGCGAGAGGGTAGAAGCGCGCCCATGCGCCGCCTCAACGCCTCCGATCCCAAATTCGCCGCCGTCTTCGCCGCCTTTCTGGCCGAGGCGCGCGGCTCGCCCGCTGATGTCGAGACGGCGGCGGCGGGGGTGATCGAGGCGGTGCGCCGCGAGGGTGTGCCCGCTTTGCTGCGCTTTTCCCAAGACTTTGACGGCGTGACGCTCGACGAGGCGGGCCTGCGCGTCTCCGAGGACGAGATCGAGGCGGGCGTCGCGGCTTGCCCAGCCGAGGTGCGGGACGCCCTGGCCTTCGCGGCGGCGCGCATCCGCGACTATCACGAGCGCCTGCGTCCGACTGACGGGCAGTTCACCGACGCGGCGGGCGTCGATCTGGGCTGGCGTTGGAGCCCGCTCGATGCGGTGGGCGTGTATGTACCGGGCGGTCGGGCGGCCTATCCCTCAACGGTGCTGATGAACGTCATCCCGGCCAAGGTCGCCGGAGTGAGCCGCATCGCCATGGTGACGCCGCCCGGCGGCGTGCAGCCGGCCGTGCTGGCGGCGGCGCGGGTTGCGGGGGTGAGCGAGATCTGGCGGGTCGGCGGCGCCCACGCGGTGGCGGCGCTGGCCTATGGCGCGGGGCCGATCGCACCGGTGGACAAGATCGTCGGGCCGGGCAACGCCTATGTCACTGCCGCCAAGCGCCGGGTCTATGGCCATGTCGGCATCGATTCCCTGGCCGGGCCGTCGGAAGTGGTGGTGGTGGCCGACGGGGCCAACGATCCGGCCTGGATCGCCGCCGACCTCCTGGCCCAGGCCGAGCACGACCCCGACGCCCAGTCGATCCTGATCACCGACGATGCGGCCTTCGCGGGCGCCGTCGACGCGGCGATTGCGGCGCAGCTCGTCACGCTTGCCACCGCTAAGACGGCGGCGGCCTCCTGGCGCGACCATGGCGCGATCATCATAGCGCCGCTGGACCGCGCGCCCGACTTGGTCAATCAGATCGCGCCCGAGCATGTGCAATTCGCCGTCGCCGATCCAGAGGCTCTGGCGGCGCGGGTGCGCCACGCCGGCGCGATCTTCCTGGGGCGCCACACGCCGGAAGCCATAGGCGATTACGTCGCCGGCTCAAATCACGTCCTGCCAACCAGCCGCGCGGCGCGCTTCTCGTCCGGTCTGTCGACGGTGGATTTCCTCAAGCGCACATCCATCGTGGGGTGTGACAGCGACGCTTTTGCCCAGTTGGCCGACGCCGGAGTGGCGCTGGCGGAGATCGAAGGCCTGCCCGCGCACGCCCGCTCGATGGCTATTCGTAAGAACTAGCCGCGGCGACATCGATTTTGCCGCGACGCATTGGAGCGGCTAAGACCCGATCATGGCCGATCCCGCCGCCTCGCACCGCCTGCAGTCCGTCATCCTGGACGATGAGTCCCTGGCGGCGGTGTCGCGCGACCAGGACCAGGAACGCCAGATCGCCATCTTCGATTTGCTGGAGGACAACCGGTTCGCCCCCGACGGTGCGGACGCCGGGCTGTTTGATCTGAGGATCGCCCTGATCGAGAACCGCCTGGCTTTGGACATCACCGGCCCGGCGTATGAGCGTCGGCACCTGCTGTCGCTCTCGCCGTTCCGAGCGGTGGTGCGCGACTACCGCATGGTCTGCGAAAGCTATTACGAGGCCATCCGCCACGCGACGCCCTCGCGGATCGAGGCCTTGGACATGGGACGGCGGGGCCTACACGACGAGGGATCGGCCCTGCTCAAGGCCCGCCTGGAGGGCAAGGTCGAGATCGATCTTGACACCGCGCGGCGGCTGTTCACGCTGATCTGCGCCCTGCACTGGCGGGGGTGACGATGGCTTCGCCGCTGGGCGCGGTTCTGTTCGCCTGCAACCTCAATCGCGTGCGCTCGCCGATGGCGGCGGGTTTGATGCGCCGGCTGTTTGGCGCGCGGGTCTTCACCGACAGCTGCGGCCTGCACACCGGGCGCGGGCGCGCCGACGACGACGGCCTGCCCGACCCATTCGTCCTGGTGGTCATGGATGAAGTTGGGGTTGATCTGACCGGTCATCGCCCGAAAAATTTCGACGATCTTGAAGACGATTCCTTCGACTTGGTGATTTCGTTGACGCCCGAAGCGCATCACCGCGCCGTCGAGCTCAGCCGCCACCGCGCCGTCGAGTTGGAATATTGGCCGACGCAGGACCCCACCTTGATCATGGGTGCGCGCGAATCGGTGTTGGACGCCTATCGCGCGATGCGCGACGGCCTCGAGGCGCGGCTGCTTGCGCGGTTTGGTCAGACGCGGACGTTTGGGGGTTAGTTCTTACGGCGCCGGCGCCGCATATCCTTCGATGCGCTCGAACACATATCCGGCGGCCTGTGCGTCGGCTTCGCCTTGCGCCGTAGCGATCAACATTTCGCGGCCGGTCGCGATGTTGCGGTATTGCTTGAGGCCGACGGCGCCGGCCACTGGATGGGTCCAGACATAGCCCTGGACGCCGTAGAAGGTCGCACCGTCGCCCTGCGCGCGCTCGCCCTGCAGGGTGGCGACGGTGACGTGGGCGCCCGAAGCGGCTTCGTATAGTTTCAACGGTGCCATATCCCGTCCCGGTTCGGCGAACACCAGGGCTTCGGTTCGGACGCGGGCGTATTGGGCCGCTACAGCGCGCGCGGTGGCGTTCTGCGCGGCGATGCTCTCGAAATCGTCGCCCGCCGGCGCGCGGAACAGGTCCAGCGGCGCCTTGGCGGCTGCGGCGTCGAGGCCGAGCGCGGCGCTGGCGATCTGGGCGCCGTGCTCTTCGTCGCAGGAATCGAGCGACCGACTATAGGTAAGCGAGCCGCCTTCGAACATCTGACGCTGGCCATCGGGCGTGTTTTCGGCGTCGTTGATCGGCAGGCCGAGCCACCCGCCCGGTCCGCCGAACTGGAAATATCTCCGATAGCAGGCGACCACCGAGTAGGCTTGGCCCGCGCGGGGGCCGGAGGTGTGCCAGACCACGGTTCCGCCGGCGAAGGTGGCGGCGCGTCCTCCAGAGCCCTGCGGCGACGCCGATGTGTCGGCCTCGCGGTCCGTGGGGCAGCCCAGCCGGCCGGTTTCACCGCCCAGGGCGCGCCATTCGCTCAAGATCGGCGCGCTCAAGGTCTGGCCGCACGCCGCGTCGCCCGCGACCCCGGCCGCCGGAGGCGGCGCGGCCGGCGCGGCGAGCAAGCCCGTTGGAGCCAACGCGAGCCACGCACCTAGGGCTCTGGCGCCCCGGATCATTCGAACCTGCCCGTCGATCATGATTAAGCCTCACTCCACCCCGAACACATGGGGTTTGCCGTGTCGATCCGCCATCTACCTGCTAACCATCGACCTGAGGGCCCGCAATGCGTATGATTGACCCGCGGCGCGGCGCCTTCATGGCAAAAGCGGGTCGCGCCGTTACTTTGTTTCCTTTGAGGAGCCGCATGGCGAAAGAAGAACTGCTGGAGTTTCCAGGCACGGTTAGTGAACTGCTGCCCAACGCCACCTTCCGGGTAATGCTGGAGAATGAACACGAAATTATCGCCCATACCGCGGGCAAGATGCGCAAGAACCGCATTCGCGTCCTGGCCGGCGACAAGGTGCTTGTGGAGATGACTCCCTACGATTTGAGCAAGGGGCGGATCACCTACCGCTTCAAATAGAATCTGCGTGCAAATGCATCAGGCTCTAGGGGGTGGACTTAAAGGGTCTCGATGGACTGGCTGAAGAATCGGCGCGTGGTGGTGTTCGGCGGCATGGGCCTGGCCCTGGTCGCCGGTCTGGGGATCGCCGCGATGATCGCCGCGAGCGGCGCGGCCCATGACGAAGCCCCGCCGGCGTCGCAGGGCGGCCTGGTGGTGCAGACCGGTCGCGACGACGATATCAAGCTTGATCCCAAGCGGCCGCTGCGTTGTTTCGTGAACGGCCAGTTCGTCGGCGAGCTGCCCTTAAGCGACTGCGCGCAGAAAAACGGCGTCGCGACCGGCGCACTGGATGTCGGCCTCGATCAGAGTGGCGCTCTGGCTGCGGCGAACGGCGGCGGCGCCCATCTGACCCCCCTGTCGCCTGACGCCAATACGTCCGCGGCGAATGGTTCTGCGTCCGCCGACCTGGGCTTTCCGGCCGCCGTCGATGATCAGAAGGCCGTGCCGCTCGCCCGCAAGACCATGATCTGTTGGCGTTATGCCGAGGGCCAGTGGGCGCGCGTGCCGGGCGAGATCGACCTCGCCGCCTGCGTGCGGGCGGTGTTCGCCGGACATTGCGCCCCGGCGGGCGGCGCCGGTTTCGGCCGCTGGGGCGAGCGGGGCCTCCGGTTGACATCGGGGAAGATTGAACTGACCTCGGAGGACGGGGACTATCGCCCCCTGACGACCCAGACCGCCGACTGCGCCATCGCGCCATTCGGCCGATCGCCGCAATAGACGCTTTTTAAGGATGCGCGCATGTCTCGCCTCGCCCTCGCCATTGCCCTGATGGTTCCGTTCGGCCTCACCGGTTGCGCCAAAACCCTGGAGGCGCCGACAGATGCGGGGGTGTGCTGGCATCTTGTGTCCCTGCCGGGCGGCAAGGTGAAATTCAACCGCCTTGCTGATCATCAACCGACCCTCGAAAACTGCGCCGCGCAACTCGAGATCATGCGTCGGAACTTCCAGTCCCTCGGCGCCGGGCAGGACAGCGTGACGGGCGCCTATCAGGGTCAGTTCCTTTTTATCCAGCCGGAAGGCGTGTTCACCGCCCAAA
The DNA here is from genome assembly GCA_025352085.1 of Caulobacteraceae bacterium. Lineage (GTDB taxonomy): Bacteria > Pseudomonadota > Alphaproteobacteria > Caulobacterales > Caulobacteraceae > Acaudatibacter. Next base: position 32,889 of record JANXUA010000145.1, read on the forward strand.
CCTACAGCGGCCATCACTATAACCTCATGGTGCGCACTGGCGATGGCCGCCTGGCCGTGCCGGGGGCCATGCCGCAGGCGCCGCAATAACAAGAGCAGTCTAACGTCTTGTGGCGTGGTCGCGGTTGGAGCGGGCGAGATAGGCGCGCAGGCTGGCCTCGCTGGCGCTCTGGATGTCGGCGATACGCCAGCCACCCTTGACCCGAGACAGGCGAATGACTAACCGGCGGACGTCCGGCGGCGAACTGGCCGCGAAGGTCAGGGTGACCACCGCGCGGGCGCTGGACGGGCCGGTCTTGCTGACCGCGCCGACCTTGACTTGAAGACCGCCGTCGTCCTGGCAATCGCATAGCGGATCGCCGTCGAGGGCGCCGACCTCGCCGTTGGCGAATTTCTGGTCCTGGCGGATCAGTCCCGTCAGGTCGGGGGTAAAGATTTTGGGCGCATCGGCCCCGACCGGATCGAACGCCCCCGGCGTATCGGCGGTCGGATAGTGACGATAGACGCCGACCAGGAAGGCCCTAGCGTCCGCCGTCGGCGCCCCGTTGACAGACAAAGGCACGGCCCCTGCCGCAAGGACGGCGACAATACAAAGGCGCCGCAGCGACCTGTGGGATACCGCCTCGAAAGGGGAGTGGGTCATGGGCGATGTTCCGTGAGATTGACGGGCGAGGCAAGCGGGAACAAAAAGAGAACATATCCCTTGCGCGTCGCCAAAAGGCTGCTAAGGAGAGGGTCTCGAAGATTCCGGCGCGCTTGGTCGCCGGGCAAGCGATGGAGGATACAATGGCCGGGAGTGTCAACAAGGTTATTTTGGTCGGCAATCTGGGGCGTGACCCCGAAATCCGTACGCTAAACTCCGGCGACCGGGTGGCCAGCTTCTCCATCGCTACGTCGGAAACCTGGCGCGACCGCACCTCGGGTGAACGCAAGGAACGGACCGAGTGGCACCGGATTTCGATCTTCAACGACAACCTCGTCAAGGTCGCCGAACAATATCTGCGCAAGGGCTCGAAGGTGTATATCGAGGGCGCGCTGCAGACCCGCAAATACAACGACGCCGCGGGCGTCGAGAAGCAGACGACCGAAGTCGTTTTGCAGAAATTCCGCGGTGAACTGACCATGCTCGATGGTCGCGGCGACGGGGACGGCGGCGCGCGTGGCGAGGCTGACGCCGGCTATTCCGCCGGCCCGCGCGCCGGCTCATCGGGCCCGCGCGAGACCTTC
>JANXUA010000153.1 GCA_025352085.1 Caulobacteraceae bacterium
CGCTCCGGTGGGTCATCATGATCAGGGACGGTTGATATTAAGGGTTCGCCGCGGTTGGAATGCCGGCGTTCGCGAAAGGGATGGTCAGCGACGGCCCGGCATGCCTTATGCCCGTCATGTCGCGCGAAACCGTCTATATCCTGCAAGCCTATGTCGCCGGGCGCGGCAAGGCGCTGAAGGCGGAGCCGCAAGTCGGCTGCAAGACGGCCGAGGAAGCCCGGCGCAAGGCCGAGCGCCTGGCCCCGCTGCGCCTTGGCGTCGTCGCCTTCGCGGCGTCGGCCGACATCGAGATGGGCGACTACGACGAGAACCCCGTCATCCTGTTCAAGGCGGGCCAGCTCCCGCCGCCCTGGAACGAGGATTGAGCGCCCGTTAGGGGACACTGTTTCCGCCCCGGGAAGCGGACGTTTGGAGGCGCGCGCGCCTCTATGGCGTCATGAACCCCGTCGTAATAACAATGGCCCCGGATCTCGCCGGCCAAAGCCTAGGCCCATTTCGAAAGTCACCGATGGCGTTGTTCGTCTTAAGCGTGGTCGGCAGCGACCGGCCCGGGCTGACCGCGGCGCTCGCCGCCGCGGTCCTCTCGGCCGGGGGCAATTGGCTGGAGAGTCATCTCAGCCGGCTAGGCGGCCTGTACGTCGGATCGGTGCTTGTCGAGCTGGAGGCGAACGGCGTTGACGCCTTGCGGTCGGCCGTGCGCACGGTGGACGCCCACGGCCTCGAGGTGCGGATCGCCCCGGCCGTCGAAGCCCCCGGACCGGATGGCGAAACGCTGCATTTCCGCCTGATCGGCCAGGACCGCTCGGGGATCGTCAACCAGGTGACCGCCGTCCTGAGCGGCCTGGGCGCCAATATCGAGACGTTCAGTTCCTGGATCAGCGCCGAGCCCCATTCGGGCGTCCCGCTGTTCAACATGGCGGCGTCGGTTCGGCTTCCGCCCGAACTGCACGTGGACAGGGTTCAGGCGGCGCTGGAGGACATCTCCGCCGAGGTCATGGTCGACATTTCGCTCACACCGGCGCCGTAGCGCCATAAGCCGAGGTTGGGCCTCTGACCGGAGGTTTGCGGTCGGTGACGGTGGGTGGGCGCGACCGGCGCCGAGCCTTTTTTTCCAACATGCGGCAGCGGGGCTCATTGGCTCGCTTCCGGGAACACGACATTTCAGCCGGTGGAATCAGCGACAAGCCAAAGACAACGATCACGGCGGCTCAAGGGGCGAGCATAGCCCGCCACCGGTTGGCCTTGCAGTTGGCGCCTGTCGTGGCATTGTCGGTCTTCGCACCACGACTTCCTCTTAAAGACGAGCGACGCTTCCATGCGCCACGCCCTGATCGTCCTTTGCGCCCTGATCCTCAACGCCTCGCTTGTGGAGCGGGCGTGGGCCGCGCAGGCCTGTGCATGGATCGTCGAGTCGGTCGAGGACGACGGCGCGCACATGTTCAAACTGAACCTCAGCGTCGATGCGCCGACATCGGTGGCGGTGCGGTTCCAGGGGCCTGGCTTCACCTCGGCCTCCATGGGCGGGGACGTGATCCAGCTGGGCCCGGGCGATGCGAAGGACGTCGACAGCGAAGGTTTCGATGTCAGCGCCGGAGATGATCTCCACTTCGACGTGCGGCTGTTCGATCACCCGTTGGCGTCTCTGGACGAGGCGAAGAACCCCACTCGAAAACCGCTGGCGACGTTCGCCTTTCATGGGAAGGTGGGCCAGGATGGACGCGCGTCGCCGGCCGACCTCGCCAAGCAGTGCAGACCCATAGGCTAAGAAAGGACCGCCGCTCCTTCTCGATGGGAGGGGCCGGAATCAGGTATTTGATCGGCAAGATACCGATTGACCCATCGGGCCGGTACTTCAGTTAATCGGTGTCATGTCGCCCGAATTCCCGAATTCTTCTCACGGAAAAGAGGGGGTCTTCCTTGCCAGGTCGTTGGGCTTCCTACATGATCCCCACAACGGTCGAAGCCGCCCCTGGGGAGATCGCCATGCCTGACGCTTTCGACTACGTCATCGTTGGCGGCGGCTCTGCCGGCGCGGTGATCGCCTCTCGGCTCAGCGAAGATCCCGCCTGCCGCGTCGCCCTTATCGAGGCCGGCGGTCGCCCGCCCGAGCATGAGCTGATACCGGTCGCCTGCGCCAGTCTGCAGCTCGATCCGCAGACAGACTGGATGTACACAGCCGACCCCGGCAAGGCCGGACGCGGACTGCATGGAAACCGCATGCCCGTGCCGCGCGGCAAGATGCTCGGCGGCTCCTCGGGCATCAACTACATGGCCTATGTGCGCGGCCATCCCGGCGACTTCGACGCCTGGGCGCAGCGCGGGGCGAGTGGCTGGTCCTACGCCGAGGTGCTACCGTACTTCCAGAAGATCGAGGATTTCCACCCCAGTAACGAGATAACGAGCGACCAGGACGCCCACGGCCACGGCGGTCCGGTCAGCGTCGGCGTGCGCTCACCTGTCATTCCCGCCTCGCGTGGCTTCGTGCAGGCGAGCGAGAACGCCGGCATCCCCCGCGGCGACTACAATGGTCGCGATCGCGGCGGGCCGACAGGCGTCGTCTCGCTGATGCAGACCAACACCCGTAAGGGCAAGCGCGCCAGCACCTACCGCGCCTATCTCGAGGGTGCGCCCGAACAGCGCCCCAACCTGACGATCGTCACTGGTGCACTCGTCACCCGCGTCCTGCTGCAGGGCGAAGGCGAAACCCTGGCCGCCGTCGGCGTCGAATACCGCGATCAGACCGGCAAAACGCGCACCCCGCACGCCGCCTGCGAGGTGATCCTCAGCGCCGGCGCCGTCGGCTCGCCGCACATCCTGATGCTTTCGGGCATTGGTCCACGCCGCGAGTTGGAGGCCGCCGACGTCGTCTGCCGCCACGAAATGCCCCACGTCGGCAAGCACCTCAAGGACCACATACAGTGCGCCATGTTCTTCCCGGCCCCGGGCGTCGGCCTGCCGATGAGCGAGGTCAGGATTTCGCTTGGCCCCGACGCCCTGCGTGGATCTGACGGCCTCCTGCCCGTCGATCCGGTCGACGACGACAAGCTGACACCCGAACAGGCCGGGCTAAAGGCCGAGGCTTCGCGCCGCGTGGAGGAATGGCATGAGACGGGCAGCAGCCTGATCGCTTCATCTCTCTATGATGCCGTCGCTTTCACCTCGACGGGTCTCGGCGATCATCACAGCCACGACGCGCAGATCGCGTTCATTCCCTGCGGCTACAACGAGGACTTGTTCTCGGCCCGCCTCAATATCGACACCAGCCGCTATTTCGAGGACGCCGCCGCCACCCTGGCCCCGGACAACGAGAACATCATCGTGCTCGCCAACCCGGTCCTGCCGCACAGCGAGGGCGAGATCGTGCTGCAGAGCGCCGACCCGACCGTCCCGCCGTCCATCCACATGAACTATTTCGCCGACCCCCATGACCTTAAGGTGATGGTCGCGGTGATGCGCCGCGCCCTCGACATCGTCGAGCATTGGCCGGGCCCGGTTAAGCCCGGCCCGCTCGCTATCCCGCCGTTCCTGGCGCGCAAGCACGGCTACGTCCCCGGCCAGCCGCCAAGCGACGCCTTGCTGGAGAATATGGCCCTGCACTTCTCCACCACCGTCTACCACCTCTCATGCACCTGTCGGATCGGCGATGTCGTCGATGCGCGACTGCGCGTGCTGGGGGTCAAGAACCTACGTGTCGCCGACGCGAGCGTCATGCCGGAGATTGTGAGCGGCAATACCAACGCCGCCTCGATCATGATCGGCGAAAAGGCGGCCGAGATCGTAGCCCGGGATCGCGGGGTGAGGTTGGCGAGGTTTGTGGGGTAGGGAGGGAGGCCAGAGGTTTGCTCGGACTTTTAGCGTCTCAAGAGGCTCGATATTCACCGTTGGCTTCCGTACGAATAGCGGACCTTGCCAATACCGATCCCCTAACCGGCGAAGACTGGGTCCCGCCTTTGCGGGTAGTACGGATTGAGGCGGGCCCGGGGTCTTGCCGCCCGCCCTTAAGCCGCGAACCGTTTGCCCAAACCGGCCAGGCCGGCGTCGATCAGGGGATCGGACTTGGCGGCGGCGAGGCGGGCGGTCAGCACCGCTTCGGCGGCCTGGGCGGCGAGATCGGCGGCGGCGGCCTTCACTTCGGCGGCGGCCTGGGCTTCGGCGATGGCGATCTTGCGCTCCGCCAGATCGGCGCGGCGCTTGATGTCTTCTTCGAGCTTCTCGGCGGCTTCGGCGCGCAGGCGGTCGGCGTCGGCCTGGGCGGCCTTGAGCATTTCGGCGGAGGCTTTTTCGATCTCCGCGTGCCGCGTCTTGACCTGGGTGAGGAGGGATTGCGCCTCGGCGTTCAGGCGGGCCGCTTCGTCGAGCTGGGCCTGAACCTTAGCCCCCGCGGCATCCAAAGCCTTGCCGATCATGCCGTGTGCGCCGACGCGCCACAGAACGAAGCCGAACACCAGCAGGCCGATGAACACCCAGAAGTGGGGATCGTTGAGGTTGTAGAATACGGACACGTCTAGGTTCTCGTCATTGGTTCTAGGCTTGCGCGGGCTTGGCGGCGGCGAGCGCGCGTTCGACCTCGGACGCATCGGCGGCGACGCCGGTCAGGCGGGCGATCATGGCCTGGGCGGTGTCGACGGCGATGGCCTTGACGTGGACCATGGCCGCGGCGCGCGCCGCGGCGATGCGCGCCTCGGCGGCGTTCATGGCGACGGCCAGCTTGGCGTCCTCCTCGGCCTGACGGGCGGCGGCGGCGGCCTTGGCCTCGCCCTGCGCGTCGATAGCCAGTTTCTGAGCGCGAGCACGCGCCAGCGCCATCTCGCCGGCCGCCGCGTCCGCGTCGGCCTGGGCGGCGTCACGCAGACGACGCGCTTCGCCGATATCGCCGGCGATCTTGTCTTCCCGCCCATCAATGGTCCCGCCCACGCGCGGCACGAACACCTTGGCGAACAGGAGATAGAGCACGACGAAGATGACAAGCATCCACACCATCTGGCCAGGCCATTGGGCCATGTCCAACTGGGGCAGACCGCCGCTATGCGCGGCGGCGGATACGGGCTCAGCCACGACGATCAGCCTATTTGAACAGGATCAGCAGGCCGACCACGAGGCCGAACAGGCCCATGGTTTCGGTCAGGGCCATGCCGAGGAAGAGATAGGTGCGCTCACTGGCGGCGGCGGCGGGGTTGCGGATCGCCGCTTGCAGATAGTTGCCGAACAGGATGCCGAGGCCCGCGCCGGCGCCGATCAGGCCGGTCATCGCCAGGCCCGCGCCGATGAATTTGGCTGCTTCAGGATTCATGATGGGGAGTTCCTTATGGAGGTGGGGTTGGATGGTTAATGGCCGTGATCGAGATTCACGACCTCGTTGAGATAGACGCAGGCCAACGCCGACCAGACGAAGGCCTGAATGATGGCGATGACGAAATCGAGCGCGGTCAGCGCCACGACCATGGCGAAGGACATGCCCGAACCGATCAGGCCCAGATTGTTGACGCCTATGCCGCTGAGGCCATAGGCGCCCAAGCCGATCACGAAGCTGGCGAAAATGTATACCACCACGTGGCCGCCCAGCATGTTGCCGAACAGTCGCAGGGCCAGGGTGAAGGGGCGGATCAGGAAGGACAGCATTTCGATCGGCATCAGGAAGAGCGCCATGCCCCAGTGCATGCCCGACGGCCAGAACAGCTTGAAGAAGCCCAGGCCATTGCGCGCGAAGCCGACCACCAGCACCGTGCCGAAGGTCAGGGCCGCCAGCAGGCCGGTCACCGCCAGCTGCGATGTCACGGTAAAACCGCCCGGCGCCAGACCGATCAGATTGAGGATGGCTATGAGCATAAAGAGGGTGAAGATGAACGGCAAGAACGGCCGCCCACGGTCGCCGATAATGCCGCCGGTGAGCACCTCGTCGATCATATTGTAGAGCATTTCGACCAAGGCCTGGGCGCGCCCCGGCACCAGAGCGCGTTTGGCTGAAAACATGAAGAACGCGCTGACCAACGCCGCGCCGATCATCATGCACAGAACCGAGTTGGTGATCGACAGATCGACGGCGCCCAGACCCGGAATCGTCACGGGGGACAGATCCACAACCCTGTGGATCAGGAATTGCTCCATGGGTTCAATGGCTGCCATCGGTCGTCTATTCAGTCCTTCACGCCTAAAGCCTAGGCCTCTGCATCATCATCGTCCGGGACCGCCTGCGGCGGACCCCGTTTCGCCTGTTCCGCGGCGCTCATGCGCGCCGCGACGCGGACCGTCGCGAAGATCGACCATCCCGTTCCGATCAACAACCCGCACACCAGACCCCACGGGTTGGTGTGCAAAACGCGATCGAACAACCACCCCAGGCCAAGCCCGCCCAGCATGCCACTGAGCATTTGACCAACGAGGCGATAACCGCCCGAGGCCTCGCCGCCGACAATCGCGGGGGCAGGTTTTCTCGCGCGACCGGCCTCGAACGCGTCCAAATCTCTATCGAGACGCCCGAGCGGGTCCTGGCGGCTATCCTGGGGTGTCGGCATCGACCTTGAGGCAACCCTTGCAAGTCGACCCTCCGCGTCCCCATCACGGCCCGGCCAAGTCGCGGCGGAACCTACAGAGACGGGTGCGGTGCGTCAAGGCTCGGAACGGACTCCCCAGATACCAATTAACATATTGAAAATACATAGGTATTTAACTATCCGCCGCGCGGCGCGGCCATAACGGTGAAGGTCCCGGCCGGAGATGGCGCCAGTTGGTCGTTCACGGCGGCGGCGCCGTCCAGCCAAGCGGCCCAGTCACGGCGTTCCAAAACCACGATCTGGCGGTTGTGGATCGGCGCGATGTCCGGCCCCGGCGCGACCGTCAGCATGCTGAAGGCGTGGACGGCTTGGCCCTTATCGTCGCCGACGCCGACCACGCCGGCGATGCAGAACCAGTCCTCGCCGGTCTTGTTGAAGCGCCAGCGGGTTTTGGGGCTGGTCGATCCGGTGAACTCGTAGAAATGCGCGGCGGGAATCAGACACCGGTCGTGATTGAACCGGCGCCCCTCGGCGCGCAGATTGATGATCGGCGGCCCCTTGGGGCGCGGCGAACGCAGCCCCCAGCGCAGCATGTCCATCCGCGCGCCGGCGGGGCCGCGCCGGATCACCGGCGCGCGTTCGGTCGGCCATATCTCATCGCGCGGCTCGATGTTCAGGCGATCGCCCTCGGCGTCGACGGCGATTTCCAACGCCTCGAAGGCCTCGACAAACAGCCGAAACGGAAGATCGACGCCGTAATCATTGCACATGGGCTGGAGTCTCGATGTCGCCGACTAGCCGGTCCGCCGCGCGTTGATGATCGTCACGGACGGCTCAAGAATCTGCCCCTTCATCACCCCTTCGCCCTTGGTCGGCGAGGTTGGGGCTTTCAGGATGGCGCGGACGACATCCATGCCGCCCGTCACCTTGCCAAAGGCGGCGAAGCCCAGTTTGTCGCCCGCCGCCTTGGGATCGGCGTCGAGATAGGTCTGGTCGCCGATGCAGATGAAGAACTCCGACGCCGCGCTGCCGGGCGCATATCTGGCCATGGAGATGACGCCATCGGTATGGGAAAGGCCGGTTTGCGTAGTACTTTCGTGGGCGATCGGTGGAAAGGGTTGGGCGGGGGCGTTCTGCAGACCGCCCTGGATCAGTCCCAGAAGCGGCGCATCGCTGGTCTTCGACGCGCGGTAGAAGCTCGCGCCATCGAGGCGACCGGCATCCAGGTACCGCAGAAAATTACCGCTGGTGATCGGCGCCGCCATCGCGAGTTCAAGCGTAATGGCCCCGAGCGCCGTCTGTAGAACGACACGGACAGTCGCTGTCGGTGTCTGGGCCGTCGCGCCGGCGGCGACGAGCGCGCCGGCGCCGGTCAGAAAGGCGCGTTTGTCGATTCCTCGCACCTCAAATCCTCCGTCACGTCTTGAGTTTGTAGCCGGTCTTGAAGATCCACCACACGCCGGTGAGACAAATAGCCGTAAAGCCGAGGGTCATGGCCAGACTCAGGCCAACGCCAACGTCCGACACGCCATAGAAGCTCCAGCGAAAGCCGCTGACCAGATAGACCACCGGATTAAAGAGCGTGATCTTGCGCCACAGCGGCGGCAACATGGCGATCGAATAAAAGCTGCCGCCCAGGAAGGTCAGCGGGGTGATGATCAGGGCCGGCACAATCTGCAACCGCTCCCAGCCCTCGGCCCACACCCCGATGATGAAGCCGAACAAGCTGAAGGTGACGGCGGTGAGGATCAGGAACGCGGCCATCCAGAGCGGATGGGCGATGTGATACGGTACGAACAGCCGCGCCGTCGCCAGAATCACCAGGCCCAGGAGGCACGATTTGGTCGCCGACGCGCCGACGTAGGCGATCACCGCCTCGGCCCAGGACACCGGCGCGGACAGCAATTCGTAGATCGTTCCCGACCACTTGGGCATGTGGATGGCGAACGCGCCATTGCCGACGCTCTCGGTCAACAGCGACAGCATGGTCAGGCCCGGCACGATGAAGGCGGCGTAGGTCACCCCGTCGATGGCGGTCATCCGCGATCCGATCGCCGAGCCGAACACCACGAAGTACAGCGAGGTGGAAATAACCGGCGAGAGGAGGCTCTGCGTCAGGGTGCGAAACCAGCGCGACAGTTCAAACAGATAGATGGCGCGGACGGCATGGAGGTTCATAGTCGCGTGCTCACCAGATTGACGAAGATATCCTCAAGCGAGCTTTCGCGCGTGGCCAGATCGGTGAAATCGATCGCGGCCTCGTTCAACCGCCGCATGAGGTCGGCGATGCCGGTCGCCTGGCTCTTGGCGTCAAAGGTGTAGATCAGTTCCATGCCGTCGGCGGCCAGCTCCAGCGGCTCACCGCGCAGGCCCTCGGGCAGGGCGCCCAGCGGCGCGCGCAGATGCAGGGTCAGCTGCTTGGTGCCCAGCTTTTCCATCAGCGCGACCTTGTCCTCGACCAGGATCAGGGCGCCGTTGCTGATCACCCCAACCCGATCGGCCATGTCCTCGGCCTCCTCGATATAGTGCGTGGTGAGGATGATGGTGACGCCGCCGGCGCGCAGGCCACGCACCATCTGCCACATGTCGCGCCGCAATTCGACGTCAACGCCCGCCGTGGGTTCGTCGAGAAACAAAATGCGCGGTTCGTGCGACAGAGCCTTGGCGATCATCACCCGGCGCTTCATGCCGCCGGACAGCGCCATGATCTTGTTGTCCTTCTTGTCCCACAGCGACAAATCCTTGAGGACTTTTTCGATATAGGCGTCGTTGCGCGGCTTGCCGAACAGGCCGCGGCTGAAGCTCACCGTCGCCCACACAGTCTCGAAGGCGTCGGTGTGCAACTCCTGCGGCACCAGCCCAATCAGGGAGCGTGTGGCGCGCCAGCCGCCCAAGATATCGTGGCCGTCGACGAGCACCGTGCCGCCGCTGGGCCGGACAATGCCGCAGACGATATTGATCAGAGTGGTCTTGCCGGCCCCGTTGGGACCCAGGAGGGCAAAGATCTCGCCGGCGTGGATATCCAGATCGACCGACTTCAACGCCTCAAAACCCGAGGCGTAGGTCTTGGTCAGACCGGAAATGGACAGGATCGACGGCACGCGATCCTATTGTGCACAAGGTCGGAGCGGGCGGTCAACCAAACCCGCCGACAATCGGTGACGTCAGGCGGCGCGAACCCGTAGGCCCCCCCGCCGCTTGGCCTCTCGACCCTTGCGCCGCTCGCCGACCCGGCGACGTTCGGCGCGATCGGCCGTCTCGTCGATCAATCCGTCGGCCACGGCGGCGATGGCGACAATCGCCTTGATGGCTCTAACCCAGCTACGATCCCTGCGGCCCATGCTCATCCCCCGATGCGTGTCAAAACGTGGTGCTTCTTAACGAGGCGGGCGCCGCGCGAGTAGCTGCATCGGCATGCGCGACGATGCGTTTCGATGCGTATTGCCTGTGACCGAATTCATCGGCGGACGCACTGGCGCGCCGCCCGGCGCCATACTAGATTCAAGCGCGCCGCCAATCCGCGCGGCGCTGGGAGTTCATGTCCGTGAGCAACACCCCTCGTCATTGGAAACGCCTGGCCGTCGCGGCCGTTCTGCCGCTGGCCCTGGCCGGCTGCGGCATCAACGCCATCCCGACCAAGCAGGAAGCCGCCAGGGCAAAGTGGGCGGACGTGCAGAACGACTATCAACGCCGCTCCGACCTCATTCCCAATCTCGTGGCGACGGTCAAAGGCTTCGCGGCCCAGGAAAAAAGCGTGCTGGTTGAGGTGACCCAGGCCCGCGCCAGCGCCACCCAGGTCAAGGTCGACGCCTCGACGCTCACCGATCCGGCGGCCTTCCAGAAATATGAACAGGCCCAGAACCAGCTTTCCGGCGTGCTCGGCCGGCTGATGATGATCCAGGAAAAATATCCCGACCTGAAATCCAACGAGAATTTCATGGCCCTGCAGTCGCAGCTGGAAGGCACCGAAAACCGCATCACCGTGGCGCGCAGCGACTACAACGCCGCGGTCCAGGACTACAACACCACCTTGCGGGTTTTCCCGACCTCGATCTGGGCGAGCACTTTCTACAGCAGCGAAAAGCCTATGGCGCTGTTCTCCGCCACGGCGGCCGCGCAATCGGCCCCGACGGTCAGCTTTGACGCCCCCGCACCGGCCGCCGTTCCCGGCGCGGTGCCCGGTTCGCCCCCGCCCGCGGCCAAGCCGTGATCCGCATTCTGGGAGCGCTGGCGTTGTGGCTGGCGCTCCTCGTCGCGCCGGCGTGGGCGGCGCCGCAATTTCCGCCCTTAACCGGGCGCGTCGTCGACGACGCCCACGTCCTCGACGCGGCAACCCAGGCGGATCTGACGACCAAACTGGCCACGCTCGAGCAGCAAACTCAGCGGCAACTGGTCGTGGTCACCCTGCCCTCGCTGGGCGGCGATGACATAGCCGACTACGGCTATCAGCTCGGCCGCGCCTGGGGGATCGGTCAGAAGGGCAAGAACACCGGCGCCCTGTTCATCATTGTCCCCAGTGAACACAAGGTGCGCATCGAAGCCGGTTATGGCCTGGAGGAGGTGCTGACCGACGGACTCTCCAGCGTCATCCTGCAACGCGCCGTCCTGCCGCATTTCCGCGCCGGCGACGTCCAGGGCGGCATTGTCGACGGGACCGTCGAGATCATCAGCCAACTGGGCGCCGATCCGCGGGCGGCGCAGGCCCAGGCGGCGGCGGCCGAGCAGGCGCCGATCCGGCATCACATCCCCCGCGGCTTCCTGTTCCCGCTCATCATTCTGTTCTTTTTGGCCAACTCGCTGTTTCGTGGTCGGCGCCGCGGCGGCCTCGGATTTCTGTTGCCGATGATGATCCTCGGCGGCTCGCGCGGTGGCGGCGACTGGGGCGGCGGTGGAGGCGGCTTTAGCGGCGGCGGCGGATCGTTCGGCGGCGGCGGCGCCTCGGGGAGTTGGTGACATGTTGAGCGCGATCGACAAGGACCGCATTGAAGCGGCCGTGCAAACGGCCGAAGCCGGAACCAGCGGCGAGATCATCTGTCTGCTGGCCCAGGAGGTTTCCAACTATCGAGAGGTTCCTTTGGCCTGGGCCGCGGCCGCGGCCCTGGCCGCGCCGCCCCTGGCCATTGCTCTGGGACTTCGGCCCCTGGCGGCGGCCGCGAAGGCGGGCGTGTGGGTGGCGGCGCAAACCGGCGCCTTGGAGAGTCAGTTCGCCCTGGCCCTGGTCCTCTACGCCGCGGTTCAGACCGCCCTGTTCATCCTGGTCTATCTGATCACCCACATTCCGGCGGTGCGCCGGCGCCTGACGCCCGGCGTGCTCAAGCGCCACCGCGTCGCCCGCGCCGCCCACCACCAGTTCGCCGCCTTCGCCGCCCGCGCGGCGGGCAGCGCCACCGGCGTGCTGATCTTCGTGGCCCTCGACGACCGGCAGGTGCAGGTCCTGGCCGACGGGGCCATCCACGACAAGGTCGGCGACGGCGTATGGACCTCGGCAGCCAACGCCGTCGGCGCGGCCATGAAAGCTGGCGACGATCCGACGTCGGGAATCATCCAGGCGGTGGAGATCTGCGGCGGGGCTCTGCGCGAACATTTCCCGACCGACGGGCCGCACGCCCAGGTGTTTTCCGCGCGGCCGGTGGAACTGTAAATCCGGCGGCGGGCGGCAGTCATGATATCGCTCGCAGATGCGGAGGAGACATTTGGCCTTGAGCGCCGGATCCTGCCCTGGCGCGATCCCGTTTCCGTGTTGGCGCCGTTCGCCGACGAGCCCTACGCGGTCCTGCTGTTGTCGCGCGGACCCGGCGCGCGGTGGTCTTATTTCGCCCGGCGACCGACGCGGGTGGAGACCGTTGGCCCGGACGATCGTGACCGCGACTTTACGCGCCTGCGCCGATTGCTCGGGCGGCGCGTCGCTCACGACGACGACGCGCCGCCGTTCCCGGGTGGTGTGATCGGCCTGATCGCCTATGAGTTCGCCGATCGGCTGGAATCGCTCGGCCTGCCGCGCGATCCCGATTGGCCGGACCTGATCCTGGCCGACTATCCGGCCGTGCTGGCGTTCGATCATCGCGCCCGGCGCATCATCGCCGTCGGCCGGGGCCATGACGCCGCCTGCGCGAAGACGGCCGCGCGGCGAGCCGCCGACTGGATGACGCGTTCGCCGCCTCCTGAGCGCTATCGCGTCGATCAACCGACCGCGCACGGCTTCGCGCGGGCGACGGCGGCGGACGCCTACGAGGCCTCGGTCGCCGATGTCATCGCGCGTATCGCCGCCGGCGAAATCTTCCAGGCCAATATCGCCGCCGCCTGGACCGGGATCCTCACCGCCGACGCCTCGCCGTTCGCGGTGTTCGAGCGGCTGCAGGCGCAGAGCCCGGCGCCGCACTGCGCCTATTGGCGTCTGCCCGGCCGGGCGCTGGTTTCGCACTCGCCCGAACGCTTCGTCTCCCTAAGCGTCAGGGGTGAGGTCGAGACCCGGCCGATCAAGGGCACGAGGGCACGCGGCGCCGACGCCGTTCAGGACAATCGGATGCGGGCCGAGCTCATCGCCAGCGACAAGGACCGGGCGGAAAATCTGATGATCGTCGACCTGATGCGAAATGACATTTCGCGGGTGTGCGCGCCCGGAACGGTCAAGGCGCCAAGTCTGTTCGCGGTCGAGAGCTATCCATCGGTGCATCATCTCGTCTCCACCGTGACCGGGACGCTGGCGCCGGGGTGCGACGCCGCCGACCTGCTCGGCGCCACGTTTCCGCCCGGCTCGATCACCGGCGCGCCCAAGATCCAGGCCATGCGGGTAATCGCCCGGCACGAGCCGCCGCGCGGGCCGTGGTGCGGGTCGCTGTTCTGGGCGGGGGCGGACGGCGCCCTGGATTCCAGCGTCCTCATTCGCACCGCCGGCTTTGTCGAAACGCCGGGCGGATGGCAGTTTCGCGCCTGCGCCGGCGCCGGCATCGTCGCCGACAGCGACCCGGTCGCCGAACGGCGCGAGACCGAGGTCAAGGTGTCCGGCCTCGCGCGCGCGCTGACGGAGTCCGGTCAATGATCGAAGCGGATGATCGTGGCCTCCTGCTCGGCGACGGCCTGTTTGAGACCGTTCTGTGGGAAAACGGCGCTCTGGCGGCCTTCGAGGCGCATACCCAGCGCCTGATCGCCGGCTGCGCGACCCTCGGCCTGCCGTCGCCGGATGGCGAAGCGCTGAAGTCCGCCGCCATGGCCGCGATCGCCGACGCCGGACTGGAAAACACCCGCGCGGCCGTGCGGCTGACCTGGACGGCCGGATCGGGCGGGCGCGGGCTGGATCGACCGGCGCCGGTCAGGCCGCGTCTGATCGCCACCGCCGCCGCTGCGCCCAAACCAACGACGCCGGCCCGGCTGATCGTCAGCACGATCCGCCGCAACGAAGGTTCGCCCGCCGCGCGCCTCAAGACCCTCGCCTATCTCGACAACATACTCGCCCGCCGCGAGGCGCGCGCCGCCGGCGCCGACGAGGCCTTAATGCTCAACAATCGCAGCGAGATCGCCGGCGCCGCCGCCGCCAATGTGTTCTGGTTCGAGGGCGACTCCCTGGTCACACCCGCGTTGAAATGCGGGGTTCTGGCCGGGATCATGCGCGCCGCCGTGATTGAACGGGCCCGAGGCTTGGGGTGGACCGTGCGCGAAGACCGCGCGCCCGTTCCAGTTTTGACCGGCGCGAGGGGAATGTTCCTAACCAACAGTCTGATCGAATTGCGCGCGGTGGCGACGCTGGGCGGGCGCACCGTCCAGCCTCATCCGCATTTCCAGGCCTTGCGCCAAAAAGCCCTTGCCTTCCCTCGCGTGACGGTTGGTGCCGGTCCTGCGCTGGGCTAGGTTCGCCCGCGAGCAAAGGATTAAGGGAGACCAAAAGTGGCGGTGGCGGGATCATGAACGCGCTTGATGAGCCCCTCGACATCCTGGCGCGCCGTCGTCTGGGCGGGCGGGCCGCCGCATGCGTCGAACGCCTGTCGGCGGGCGCCACGCAGGAGATCTGGCGCTTTGATCTGCTGAAAGGCGGCGGCGCGACCCCGCTCATTCTGCGCCGGGCGCCCGGCGGCGACCGGATCACCGAAACCGCCGTCGGTCTGGAGACCGAAGCGCGGCTCATGGCCGCCGCCGCCGTCGTCGGCGTGCCCGTCCCGCCGGTGCGCTGGGTGCTGGAGCCCGAGGACCACCTCGGCCACGGCTTCATCATGGACTTTGTCGAGGGCGAAACCCTGGGCGGCCGGATCGCTCGCGGCGAGCCCCTGGCTCAGGCCCGCATCTTTCTGGCCCGGCAATGCGGCGAGATCCTCGCCCGCATCCACACCATCAACCCGGACGACTTTCCGACCCTGGCGCGGGTTACGCCGGCCGAGAACGTGGCGCGTTATCGAGAGATTTACGACGCGACCGCCTGGCCGCGCCCGGTGTTTGAGCTGGCGTTCCGCTGGCTCACCGACCATTGCCCACCGCCGCCGGAGCATCCGCGCCTGGTGCACGGCGACTTTCGCAACGGCAATCTGATGATCGGGCCCGAGGGCGTGCGCGCCGTCTTGGACTGGGAAATCGCCCACGTCGCCGATCCGATGGAGGATCTGGGCTGGATCTGCGTCAATTCCTGGCGGTTCGGCGTCGAGGGCAAACCCGTCGGCGGCTTTGGCCTGCGCGAGGATCTGTGGGCCGGTTACGAGGCCGCCGGCGGCGCGCCGGTCAACCGCGACCACGCCCTGTTCTGGGAAGTGTTCGGCTCCCTGCGCTGGGGCGTGATGTGCAGCGGCATGGCCACGACCTTCCGCACCACCGACCCCAATGTCGAGCGGGCGGTGATCGCGCGCCGCACCTCCGAAACCGAGGTTGATCTGTTGCGTTTGCTGGCGGCTTGACATGCAGGATGAACCCAAACCCGTCGAAGTCCTCTCCGCCGTGGCGCGTTTCCTCAAAGAGACCGTCGCCGCCGAGACCACCGGCCACACGTCGTTCAACGCCCGCGTCGCGGCCAATGCGCTGGAGATGATGCGCCGCCAGCTGGAGCTGGCGCCGGCGGCTGAAACCGCCGAGCACGCCCGGCTCAAGACCTTGCTGAATTCGGACGGCGATCTGGCCGCGCTCAACGCCGAGCTGTGCCGGCGCCTCAAGGCGGGCGAACTCAATCTGCAATCGCCGGGCCTGGCCGAGCATTTGTGGGAAACCACCCTGGCCAAACTCAGCGTCGATCAGCCGACCTATTGGGGTTACCGCGCCGCCCTCGCCCACGGCGCACAAACCAACGACTAGAAAGAAACCGCCATGGACTTCGCCCTTTCCAATGACCTCACCGGCTATCTGGCCGAGCTTGACGCCTTCATCGACAGCGACATCAAGCCGCTGGAGAACCAGGACGATAATATCCGCTTTTTCGACCACCGGCGCGAACACGCCCGCACCGATTGGGATAACCAGGGTCTGCCCAGGCACGATTGGGAATTGCTGCTGGCTGAGGCGAAGAAGCGGGCGGACGCCGCCGGACACCTGCGCTACGCCTGGCCCAAGGACATGGGCGGCAAGGGCGGCTCGAACCTCGACATGGCGGTAATCCGCGAGCACCTCGCCGCCAAGGGCCTGGGCCTGCACAACGATCTGCAGACCGAGCACTCGATCGTCGGCAACAACCCATTCATCCTTATGTTTAAGGAATTCGCCACCAACGCCCAGCACGAGCGCTATGGCGACGATCTGCGGGCCGGCAAGATCCGCACCGGCTTTGGCCTGACCGAGCCGGACCATGGTTCGGACGCCACCCACATGGAGACCCGCGCCGTGCGCGAGACCCGCGACGGCGTCGACGGCTGGCTGATCAACGGCGAGAAGATGTGGACCACCGGCATGCATGTGGCGACCCACGTGATGACCTTTGCCCGCACCAGCGGCGAGGCCGGCGACGCCGGCGGCATCACCGTCTTTCTGGTGCCCGCCGACCACGCTGGCGTGAAGATCGAGGAATATCTGTGGACCTTCAACATGCCCACCGATCACCCGCGCGTCAGCCTCACCAACGTCTGGGTTCCCGACGACGCCATCTGGGGCGTTGAGGGTCGCGGCCTGGGCCTGGGGCAAAGCTTCGTGCACCAGAACCGCATCCGCCAGGCCGCTTCGAGCCTGGGCGCGGCGGTATTCTGCGTCGAGGAAAGCGTCAAATACGCCCTGATGCGCAAGCCGTTCGGCAAGCCCCTGGCCGACAATCAGGCCATCCAGTGGCCGCTGGTCGAGCTGGCCACCCAGTGCGAAATGCTGCGCCTGCTGATCCGCAAGACCGCCTGGGAAATGGACCACATGGAGCACAAGCAGGTCGAGCGCGAGATCTCCGACAAGGTCTCGATGTGCAACTACTGGGCCAACCGCCTGGTCTGCGACGCCGCCGACCGGGCCATGCAGGTGCACGGCGGCATCGGCTATTCGCGCCACAAGCCCTTCGAACACATCCTGCGCCACCACCGCCGCTATCGCATCACCGAAGGCGCCGAGGAAATCCAGATCCGCAAGGTCGCCGCCTTCCTGTTCGGTTATCTGGGCCCGAGGAAAAAGACGTTCGCAAACCTGACGTGGGACGACGTAGACTATCGCAAGGGCAGATAACGGAGAAACCGCCATGTCCGCATTCAAAGACGCCATGCGCCGGGTGATCACCGGCGACAACGCGGTGGGTCAGTCGGTGGTGATCATCGACGGCGGCCCGTCGTCGATCGTCGGCGATCCGGACGTGGGGGGCCTATTCGAGATCTGGGAGGACTCCGCGACCGGTCCGCTGGACCCCAAAGCGCATGACGACCTCGGCGCCAAGGAGCCTGTTCTGGGCCCCCGCCCCGGCAATGCGCAAGTGCGCTGGTTCGTGGTCTCGCCGACGCCGGAGGGGGCGCCGCGAGACCAACTGAACGCCGCCGTCCGGGCTCGGTTCGCGGGGTTCCACGGCGACCATCACATCATCGACCAGTCGCGCCACCCGGCGATGCACAAGACCCATTCGATCGATGTGATCTGCCTGCTGCAAGGCGATGTCTCCCTGATCCTCGAAGACGGCGAGACCCGTATCAAGCCCGGCCAGGTGGTGATCCAGCGCGGCACGAACCACGCCTGGGAGGCGCATGGCGGCCCGGCCCTGCTGATGGGCGTGCTGATCGATCGGCCGCTGGGTCCCTGAGCGGCTTCGTGGACTATCGCATCAAGCGGTGCGGGAACTTCAGCCGGGCGCGGCCGTATTAGGGTCAAGCGCTGGTCCATCCCGGTCAGCGCGCCTGGAAGGTAATCACCATGTCGCTCTGCAAATATCTGGCGAGCGCCGCCATCGCGGCGGCGTTCACAATTCCCGCTTCGGCCTATAGCCACCCTGCCCCCGCGCCGACGATGAATTCCGTCTTCGCGCAGGCCGTCATGACGCCCGTCGCCTCGGTCCCGACGACCCAGGTCGACGCGAAGGTCCAGGAAATCCCCCACGCCGCCCCGGCGCAGGCCGATCCGGTGGGCGCGCCTTCGGCGGCCATGTCGACCACCGTCACCAACGGTCCGGTTCCCGACAATGCCGAAAACCGCGCTAAATACGGCGGGCCGATGAGTCACGCCGGTCGCCACACCGCCGCCGCGGGCAACTAGCCCTCGGCGACCTTGATTCGCGCGACGGCAGGCTTCGGTCTGACCTATGTGATGGAAGACCAGGCGGAGCGCCCTCTCGCCGACGGTCGTCTGGTGCGCGTGCTGACCGACTGGCGGCCGCCATTTTCCGGCTGCCACCTCTACTATCCCAGCCGCCGCCAACTCTCCCCCGCCGTCGCGGTCCTGCTGGAGGCGCTGCGCTATCACGGACCGAGGTCGGCCTAAGACAACAAACTAAACCTCACCCCGTCTGCACGTCCGTCAGCAGGGTCTTGAGCCGGTTGGGGCCTTGGTCGCGGGCGGTCAGGACGGCGCGGTTGTGTTCGCGGATGTTGGAGGGCGGCGCGAGGCGCGGACCGGCGGGGGCTGCGGATTTCGCAAGACTCGATGTGCGCACATAGCCCGATACCTTGGCGGTCCGGATCATGCTCCAGCCGGCGGGGGCGCCGGCGCCTTCGACCACCTCGACCGGGGCGCCGCCGGCCACGGAGCCCACCGACCGCGAACTGGTGTCGGCCATCGAGCGCACGGTAAGCGCGCGCGCCGCCGTCCACGTCGGCGAGGGCGGGGCGGCCGGCGTCGGCGCCAGGGTCCCGCCGCCGCGCTTGAGCGGCGCGCCGGTGTTGGCTGCCGTGGTTGTTCTCGACAACGGCGTCGCGCCTTTCGGCGGCGGCAATTTCAGCGTCGTCGTCGACGCGGTCTGGGCGTAAGCGGGCGCCTGGCCCCCCAGCACGTCGGCCTCGGACTTGTTTTCCGACATCGCCCGGCTCTGCGTGTAGGTCTTGGCGAGGGCGGCCTGTTGATCGACCACCGCGCCGGTCAGGTCCACGTCGCTCTTGATGGCCGTCGCCAGGACGGTGCGGTCGCGCGCGGCGACGTGGCGATCCTGATCGTTGCTGGCGCTGGAGAGCTTGACCTTGTAGTCGCTGACCTGCCGTGCGCGGCAAGCGTCGAGGGCGGCTTCTTCGGCGGCTATGGCGAGGCTGACATCGACCTGGCGGCGGGCGTCGTCGTCGATGGAGGTGGCCAGACGGATGGTGTCGCCGCCGGACTCTTCCTCCTTGAGCTGGGCGTAGGCCTCGACGGTGCTAACCACGGCGACCACGACGGCGATGGCCGCCATGGCGCGGACGTCGCCCGAACCGAGATTGCCGCCGCCGAAGACCCCAGCACCGGCCGCCGTCGTCACGCCGGGTATGTTCAAGGCGCCCGCTTCGGAGAGATTGGCCGGGTTGAAGAAGCTGAAACCGCCGCCCCCGCCACCGCCATGACCGAACGGTACGGCCCCGGGCAGATAGTGACCGAGCAACTGACCGGCGGCAAAGGTCGCGCCCACCTTCAACCCCGCCGTCAGGGCCGCCCCGAGATGGGAGTGGTGGATGGCCTGGTATTGTTTCTGGCGCTCAAGGATCGGCGCGCGCTCGGCCGCGCAGGCGTCGGCCTGCTTTGAGCCGCCGCCCGGAAGCCCGAGCGCGGCGACGTTCTGCATCTGCCCGGCCAGAACCGCGACCGCTCCGGCCGTGAGAATCACGGTGCGCAAAGAGTGATTCAGGCGGCGCCTCATCGCCGGCTGACCCGCGCCAGATCGGCCGCCGCGTCGGCATCGCCGGCGGCAGCGGCCTTGCGATAGAGGTCGGCGGCCTTGGCGAGATCGCGCGGCGCCCCGCGCCCGGCCTCATACATCACCCCAAGATTGCGCAGGGCCGCAACGCTGCCGGCGTCCACGGCCCTTTGGAAGAACGAAACAGCAGTGACGTCGTCCTGGGTGACCCCCTCGCCCTGCGCATAGAGGGCGCCCAGACCCAGGAGGCCGCGCGCGTCGCCGCGATTGGCCGCCTGGCGATAGGAGTCGGCGGCTCTGGCGAAATCCTGCGGCAGGCCGCGTCCGCCTTCCAGCATGACACCCAGCGCCGACATGCCCTCGCCGTCGCCGGCCTCGGCGGCGCGCTGATACCAGGTGGCGGCCTGCACCAAATCGCGGTCGACGCCGACGCCGTCCTCATAGGCATAGCCCAGACGAACCATGGCCGCGCCTTGGCCCGCAGCGGCGGCGCGCTGATAGGCGCCGAGCGCCGCCTTGTGATCAACCCGCACGCCGTTACCCCGCTCATAGAGATCGGCGAGGTCGAGCATTGAAGGTTCGTCGCCGGCGTCGGCGGCCTTTTGCAGCCAAGCGGCGCCCTGGCGCGGGTCGCGCGGCACGCCCTGACCCTGGAGATAGAGCTGGCCGACCAGACCCATGGCCGACGGCAGGCCTGCGGCGGCGGCGGCGCGCAGCCAATGCACGCCTTGGACCTGATCGGCCGCCACGCCGTAACCGTTCAGCAGGCTCAGGCCATAATTGACCATGCCGCCGGGATGGCCCGCCTTGGCCGCCTGGGCGAACCACCGCGTCGCCTGGGCCTGATCCTTGACCTCGCCGCGGCCGGTGAAGGCCATGACGCCGAGGTTATAGGCCGCCGCCGGATCGCCCTGATTGGCCGCCGTCCTCCAGGCGTTGATGGCGCCGGGATAGTCGGCCCGCTCGAAGGCGGCGCGGGCCTGCGTCAGGGCGTTCGCGGCCGGCCCGCCGGGAGGCGGCGTAGCGTGGACCGACATGGTTCGGCTCTGATCGGCCAGGACCCGCACGCGGTTGAGGGCCAGAGGGCGATACAGGCCGGAAAACTCGCCCCGATCGCTCTGGTCGAGATAGGCTTGAAAATCCGCCGGATCGGTCGAGTTGCGGATGGTTTGCCAGAAGGCCTGCTCGCGCTTGCC
The DNA here is from genome assembly GCA_025352085.1 of Caulobacteraceae bacterium. Lineage (GTDB taxonomy): Bacteria > Pseudomonadota > Alphaproteobacteria > Caulobacterales > Caulobacteraceae > Acaudatibacter. The sequence continues at coordinate 20,865 of JANXUA010000153.1, forward strand.
CCGCGCCTGGGCGTCTACGTCGGCCTGGGCCCGCCCACGATCGGGCGCCTTGCCGTCGAAACTCCAGTAGATATCGACCCAGATGCCCTGCAGATCCGGCGACTGACGATCATTGGTCTGGCGCTGCACCTCACTCTGAACAAAGCGCGGCAGCTCGCCGGTAGTGAGGCGCGGGCGTTTCAGGGCCTGAATCAGCGCCAGGGCGAACGGGCTGTTGTCGCCGGCGCCGTCCAAGGCCGCCTGGCCCGGCGCGGCCGCCATCAAGGTGACCACCTGGGTGGTCAGTCCCCCGGTCTCCCGCGCAAGGCCGCCCTTCAGGCTGATGGTCTGGCCTTGAGCAGGATTGTCACGGCAGGCGTCCAGGATCACCAGGCGCACCGCCTTGGCCTGGAGCACCGCTTCGCGCACTCTCGAGGCCTCAAACCCGCTGGCGATCATCTTGTCCATCGACGCATTGCTGGCGTCGCGGGGGAAGAGGTAGTTGACGCCGGCGACCTCGGCGCCATGGCCGGAGAAATAGATCACCGCCGCGTCGGCGCCTTGCGCCTGTTGGGCGAAGGCGGCGATGGCGGCGGCTAGGTCCTTGCGTTCAGGATCGATCAGCGGCGTGACGGTGAAGCCCAGGCGTTTCAGCGCCGCGCCGACAAGCTGCGCGTCCGACACGGTGTTCTTGAGCGGATTGACCGTCTCGTAGTGCGCCACCCCCACTACCAGCGCCACGCGGTTGGGCTTGGCGAGCGCCGGTGACGCGGCGAGCAGGCTCGCGGCCGCCAGCACCCCAAGGAGCGCGACTGGAGGGACGCCTCGTCGACCCGGCTTCGGCATCACGCCTCTCCGCTCCCAACGCCTCATACATCGATCTGTTCACACTGACGGTATCGCGGCGGCGAATCAACTCTCCCCGAGGCGGTGAACGGTCGCGGCTGCTTGTTTCGTCATATTTCGCCCTTATTTACCCCAGATTTTGCTTGATTTAGGACACCGGTCTATTTAACGTGACCTGAGATCAATCTACGCTGGGCGACCGGCGCCATCACACAAGGGGATTTGGTGATGAGTGATTGCGCTTTCCGGATGCAAGCGGCGCTTACCGTCGGCGTTACGGCTCTGGCCGGGGCGATCGCCCTGCCGGCGTCCGCCACCACGCTGGTCAGCGACGGGGGCAACGTCCTCGCCAATTCGACTCTGGCCGGAAAGACGGTCACCGACCTGCACACCGGTTCCTGGGCCGCCGCGCCCGCGACCTTGGTTGAGCAAGCCAACGCACTGGCACTGGCGGACAGTGATCACGTGAGCACTACTGGCCTCACGACCCCCTTCTGGACATCGGCGGACAGCGGACGTGTCCAATTCACCAGCTACGGCTGGGACTTCCTGGTCGGCGATCCGGCCAACGCGCCGGTCGCGTCTGACCTGACCCAGGGCCGCGGCGGCGGCGACTGGACCCATACCTTCACCACCACCCAGAACGGCCAGTTCAACATGGCCTACAATGTCGCTCCCGTAGCCGGCGGCAATCCGTTTGGCCTGTGGGGCTGGTCGATCGACTGGAGCGGCGCCGGCGGCGGCCTGCCGGTTTCAAACGCCTTTAATCCCACCGCGTCGGGCGTATTCACCCGTTCCCTCGTTTCCGGACAGACCTATACCATCGGCCTCAACGGCAATCCGAACATCGGCTTCAACGGAGCTCCCGGCGCCTATTCCGGTTATATGGATGGGGTCTTCAACTGGTCGATCACCGGCGTGCCCGAGCCGGGCGCCTGGACTTTGATGATCACCGGTTTCGGCTTGGCGGGCGCGGCGTTGCGGCGCCGTCGAGCGCTCGCCGCCGCCTGACCTAAAATAAGCGTCTATCGCCCGGTGAACACGCCCTGGCGTTTTTCGATGAACGCCGCCATGCCCTCTTTCTGGTCGGCCGTGCCGAACAGGCCGTGGAACAGCCGTCGCTCGAAGGCGACGCCTTGATCGAGCGTGGTTTCGAACGCGGCGTTGACCATTTCCTTGCACGCCATCGCCGCCAGCGGGGCCATGCCGGCGATGGTTTCGGCGGCTTTCAGGGCCTCGGCGCCAAGGTCGGTGAGCGGCACGACGCGCGCGACCAGCCCGGCGGCCTCCGCCTCGCGCGCGTTCATATTGCGGCCGGTGAGGCACATCTCCATGGCTTTCGCCTTGCCGACGGCGCGGGTGAGCCTCTGTGAGCCGCCCATGCCGGGCGTCACCGCCAGCTTAATTTCCGGCTGGCCGAATTGCGCATTTTCGGCGGCGATGATGAAATCAGCCATCATCGCCAATTCGCAGCCACCGCCCAGGGCATAACCCGCCACCGCCGCGATCCACGGCTTGCGGGTCTTGGTCAGATCGCCGTAGCCGGCGAAGAAATTGGCGCTGTACATGTCGGCGAAAGATTGCTCCGACATCTCCTTGATATCGGCGCCCGCCGCGAAGGCGCGGTCGGAGCCGGCAAGAACCGCGCAGCGCTGGCCGGGATCGGCGTCGAATTTGGCGAAGGCGTCCAGCAGATCGGCCAGCACCTGGCTGTTGAGGGCGTTGAGCGCCTGCGGCCGGTTCAGGGTGACCACGGTCACCGCGCCCTTTTGCTCCACCAGGATCGTTTCATAACTCATAGGGGCGTCCATTCTTCGTTTGCGGCCAGCGGCGCGAACACGGCGTCCAGCATGGCGTCGGTGACGCCTTCGAGCGTGTCAGGCGACCAAACCGGCGCATTGTCCTTCTCGACGATCACCGCGCGCACGCCCTCGCTGAAATCGCGGCCCATGACCAGGCGGGCGGCGATGCGGTTCTCCATCGCCATGACCTGAGCAAAATCGGTCATGGCGGCGCCGGATTTGAGCTGGCGCAGGGCGACCTTGAGGCTGAGCGGCGATTTAGCGCTCAGGATCGTCAGCTGAGCGGTCGCCCAGTCCGATCCGTCCGCCGCCAGGGCCGCGACGATCGCCTCGAGCGTCGCGCCGCCGAACAATCGGTCGATGTGATCGTGATGCTCGATCATCTGCGAGCGACCGGGGTCGACCTCCAGTTCGGTCAACACCGTCTCGACCGCCTCCGGATCGGCGACCAACCGGGCCTTGAGGTCGGGCAGGCTCGCCGACGGGACGACATCGGTGGCTATGCCCAATATCTCGCAGCCCGCGGCCTTGAGGCGCGCGCCGGTCAGGGCCATCCACACGCCCGTCGCGCCATGCAGCCGAGGCAAGAACCAGCCGCCGCCGACGTCCGGGAAAAGTCCGATTCCGGTTTCGGGCATGGCGAAGGTCGTGCGCTCGGTGGCGACGCGATAGCGCGCCGGCAGGGTTATCCCGACCCCGCCGCCCATGGTGATTCCGTCCATGACGGTGATGATCGGCTTGGGGTAGACTTTCATCAGATGGTTGAGCTGGTATTCGGTGAAAAAGAACCTGCGCGCCGCCTCGCCGCCCACGGCCACGCTGTCGGCGAGATAGCGGATGTCGCCACCAGCGCAGAAGCCCCGCTCGCCGGCGTGATCGATGAGGAGGGCCTTGACCGCGTCGTCATCCCGCCAGGACAGCAGGGCGTCGGTTATCAGTCGCACCATGCCCGCGGTCAGGGCCCCCAGCGCCTGCGGGCGGTTGAGTGTGAGACGCCCGAGCGCGCCCTCAACCTGGATTACGACCTCCGGCTCGCTCATGGCCGAAGCAATTCGCGGGCGATGATCACGCGCATGATCTCATTGGTTCCTTCCAGGATCTGGTGCACGCGCAAATCTCGCACAATCCGCTCCAAAGGATAGTCCTTGAGATAACCATAGCCGCCATGAAGTTGTAGAGCCTGGTTGGCGACGTCAAAGCCGACGTCAGTGGCGAAGCGCTTGGCCATGGCGGCGAGACGGGTGGCGGCCGGATCGCCGGCGTCCAGCGCAGCGGCGGCCTGGCGGACCATCAGCCGGGCGGCCTCCAGCTCCGTCGCCATGTCGGCGAGCTTGAATTGCAGGCCCTGGAAGTCGCTGAGCGCCCGACCAAACTGTTTGCGCGTGGTAAGGTGCTCTTTGGCGGTTTCGAGGGCGAAGCCGGCGCCGCCGAGCGAGCAGGAGGCGATGTTGATCCGCCCGCCGTCCAGACCCTTCATGGCGATGCGAAAGCCCTGGCCTTCCTCGCCGACCCGGTTCTCTTCGGGGATGACGCAATTGTCGAAATGCACCATGGCGGTGGGCTGGTTGGCCCAGCCCATCTTGCGCTCCTGCGCGCCGAAGGTCAGGCCGGGCGTTCCCTTCTCCACCACGAATGTCGAGACGCCGCCGGCGCCGTCACCGCCAGACCTGGCCATCACGACATAGATGTCCGACACCCCGGCCCCGGAAATGAACGCCTTGGCGCCGTTGAGCACATAGCTCTCGCCGTCGCGGCGGGCGGTGGTGCGTAAGGACGCCGCGTCCGAACCCGCCCCGGGCTCAGTCAGGCAATAGGAGCCGATCAGCTCCATGGTTGTCAGGCGCGGCAGATATTTGCGGCGCAGAGCGTCGGAGCCAAACACGTCGATCATCCACGAGGCCATGTTGTGGATGGATAAGAACGCCGCCGAGGATACGTCGCCCGCCGCGAGGGCTTCGAAGACCAGGGACGCGTCGAGCCGCGAAAGGCCGGAGCCGCCGACATCCTCGTTGATGTAAATCCCGCCAAACCCCAGCGCGGCGGCCTCTCGCAACATGTCCACCGGAAAGTGCTTGTCCTCATCCCAGCGCGCGGCATGCGGGGCCATCTCCGCCTGGGCGAAGCTGCGCGCCGCGTCCTGGATCGCGCGCTGGTCCTCGGAGAGACTAAAATCCATGGCAAAAAACCCTCTCTTCCCCCTCTGGGGGAAGTGGATCGGCGCCCGTTTGCGCCGAGACGATGGGGGCAGCGGCGCCCGCCGGGGCAAAACTGCGATGGGGTTGGCCCCCTCCCCCGGCTTCGCCGGTAATTCCCCCAAGGGGGGTAGAGAAAATAATCGCCATCGGCCCGCCCTCACCCCATCGTCGGGATCACGAAGGCGGAGTCCTCGGTGGCGCCTTCGGGCCAGCGGGCGGTGATGGTCTTGACCTTGGTGTAGAACTTCACCCCTTCCATGCCGTGCTGGTTGGTGTCGCCAAAGGCGCTGCGCTTCCAGCCGCCGAAGGTGTGATAGGCCACCGGCACCGGTATCGGCACATTGATCCCGACCATGCCGACATTGACGCGCGAGGCGAACTCCCGCGCGGCGCGGCCGTTGCGGGTGTAGATGGCGACGCCATTGCCGTAGGGATGCTCGGACGGCAGGCGCAGGGCGTCCTCGAACGTCTCGGCGCGGACGATCTGGAGCACCGGCCCGAAAATTTCCTCCTGATAGGTCTTCATGGTCGGCTTGACGTGGTCGAACAGGGTCGGGCCGACGAAGAAGCCGTTTTCATAGCCCTGGAGGGTAAAGCCGCGGCCATCGACCACCAGTTCGGCGCCCTCGTCGACGCCCATCTGGATATAGCTTTCGATCTTCTCGCGGTGCGCCGCCGACACCACCGGCCCGTATTGCGCGGCCGGATCGGAGGATATGCCGACCTTCAGGGCTTCGATCTCGGCGAGAACCTTTTCGCGCAGGGCGTCGGCGGTCTTGGCGCCGACCGGCACGACGACCGGCAGGGCCATGCACCGTTCGCCCGCCGAGCCATAGGCGGCGCCGATCAAATCCTTCACCGCCTGATCCAGATCGGCGTCGGGCAGGATGATGCCGTGGTTCTTGGCCCCGCCCATGGCCTGGACGCGCTTTCCGTGCGCCGCGCCGGTCGAATAGACATAGGATGCAATATCCGACGAGCCGACAAAGCTCACCGCGCGGATCAAGGGGTGGGTCAGGATCGCATCCACCGCGACCTTGTCGCCGTGCATCACATTCAGCACGCCGGCCGGCGCGCCGGCCTCCATGAACAGCTCCGCCAGACGCACCGGCAGGCTGGGGTCTTTCTCGGAGGGCTTGAGAATGAAGCTGTTGCCGACGGCGGTGGAAATGCCGAACATCCACATCGGAATCATGGCGGGAAAGTTGAACGGGGTGATGCCGGCGCAGACGCCGAGAGGCTGGCGCATGGAATAGACGTCGATGCCGGGGCCCGCGCCCTCGGTGTATTCACCCTTAAGCACATGCGGGATGCCGCAGGCGAACTCGATCACCTCCAGGCCGCGTTGAATGTCGCCCCGGCTGTCGGCGATGACCTTGCCGTGCTCGCTGGACAGCAAGTCCGCCAGTTCGTCCATGCGCGCCTCGACCAGGCGTTTGAATTCGAACAGCACCCGCGCCCGGCGCTGCGGATTGGTCGCCGCCCAGCCGATCTGGGCGCGGGCCGCGGCCTGGATGGCTGTGTCCATGTCGGCGACCGTGGCCAGAGCCACCCGCGCCTGGACCTCGCCGGTATTGGGATTGAAGACGTCGCCAAAGCGTGTCCCCGTTCCAGCCCAGGCCTTGCCGCCCACTAGATGTTGAACCTGCCGCATGGCCGTCTCCTCTTGCTATTGCGTCTGCTAGCACTCGCGAGCGACTTGGGGTAATGCAAACTTGCGGGTCTTTAGCCGCAAAAATGCGGCGCCGATGCAGAATTGGGACGATCTCAGATATTTCATTGTGGCGGCGCGCGCTGGATCGCTCACCGCAGCCGCTCGGCAGTTGGGCATCGACGCGGCGACGGTGGGCCGCCGGATAAGCCGTCTGGAGAGTGAGCTCAAAAGCACGCTGATCGTGCGCTCGCGCAGCGGTCTCGAACTGACCGCCGCTGGCGCCCGGCTGCTTGAGGCCGGCATCGTCGCCGAATCGGCCATGATCGCCACCGCCCGCGTGGGAGAGCCCGATGTCGTCGGCGGCACCGTGCGGATCAGCGCCGCCGAGGGCTTCGGAACAGTCGTTCTGGCGCCGGCCCTGCCGGACCTGAGACGCCAGCGGCCGAATCTGCGGATCGAACTGGCGGCTCATGCCGGCTTCCTGTCACCCACGCGGCGAGAAGTCGACATTGCGATCACCCTGAGCGCGCCGACCGACCGCAGGCTGGTCGTCGAATCGCTGACCGACTATCAGCTGGCGATATACGGCTCGCCCGCCTACCTAGAGCGCGCCTGCCGTCCCGCCAGGCTGGCCGACCTGCATCGGCACGAACTCGTCGGCTACATCGACGACATGATCTTCGCCTCGGAACTGCGCTACCTCGACGAACTCGACCCGATGCTCCGTACTGGTCTCGCAAGTTCGTCCATCGGCGCCCAGAGGTCGATCATCGCTGCCGGCGGAGGCCTCGGCGTCCTGCCCTGCTTCATGGCCGTCGGGCTCGAAAGGGTTCTGCCCGAAATACTGGTGACCCGGCGCTTCTGGATGAGCACGCATCACGACGTCAGCGACACGGCGCGACTGAGAGCCCTGCGCGAATGGATAAGGCTGGTGGTCCAAAGCCGGGCGGGTGCGCTGTGTCCGTTTGAAGCCTAAGCGGCTGTATATCGTCAATTAAATATAGGGTCCCCGGGTATCCATCTTGCCGCCCACAAAATGCTGGGTCTGCCGCATGGCTCTCAACTCCCCTTGAACCGGTCGGGCGGCGCTCCTTTTAGCGTTTTCAGCCGCCGTCGCGTTAATAGTGAGCTAGTTTATTATCATAATAGAGTCGCACGGTCGCGAATGCAAATTCACGCCGCCCGTCAACGGCGATATTGACCAACCCACGTCATAGGCGTTGCGGGTTGGGGCGCCTCGCCTGTAGTTTGAAGCGATGTCGGCGGCATTCGCCATTTCGGGGACAGCTTCATGCCTAATCGCCCGCGCGTGGCCATCATCATGGGCAGCCGATCCGATTGGCCGACCATGAAGGCCGCCGCCGCCAGTCTCGACGCGCTCGGGATCGCCTACGAGGCCAAGGTGATTTCCGCCCACCGCACGCCAGACCGGTTGTACGCCTTCGCCAAGGGGGCGTCGGCCGCGGGCTTCAAGGTGATCATCGCCGGCGCCGGCGGCGCGGCCCATCTGCCGGGCATGGCCGCCTCGATGACCGATCTGCCGGTGCTGGGCGTGCCGGTTCAGTCCAAGGCGTTGAACGGCCTCGATTCCCTGCTGTCGATCGTGCAGATGCCGGGCGGAATACCTGTGGCGACCCTCGCCGTGGGCGAAGCGGGCGCGCGCAACGCCGGCCTGCTGGCCGGGCAGATCCTGGCCCTGTCCGATGAGGCCTTGGCCGGGAGGATCGCCGAATTTCGCGCCGCCCAGACCGCCGCGGTGCCCGAAAGCGTCGAGGACTAGGGGCCTCGCATGGCGACATTTCCCCTTCCTCCCGGCTCGATGATCGGCATTCTGGGCGGCGGCCAGCTGGGCCGGATGCTCGCGCTGGCCGCCGCGCGCCTGGGGCTCGGCGTCACCATTCTGACGCCGGAAGCCGGAGCACCCGCCGCCGCAGTTTCGGCGCGAACCATTGTCGCCCCCTACAATGACGCCGCCGCGCTGAACGACATGGCCGCGACCTGCCAGGTCATCACCTTCGAGTTTGAAAATATCCCCGCCAACGCGCTCGATGCGCTCGCGCGGATGGGCGCCGCCCTGGCGCCCGGCCCGCGCGCCTTGGCGGTCGCCCAGGACCGGTTTGACGAAAAGACCTTCCTCAACGGCGCCGGCGCGCCGACGGTCGCCTTCGCCGCCGTGGATTCGATCGACGATCTCAGGGACGCCCTGCAGACCCTGGGCGCCCCACTGCTGCTCAAAACCCGCCGGGGCGGCTACGACGGCAAGGGGCAGGTGTGGGTCTCCCGCGCCGACGACGTCGAGGTGGCCATGGCTCAGCTTGGCCATCGTCCGTGCATCGCCGAGGCGCCGGCGGATTTTCGGCGCGAGCTGGCGATCATCGCGGCGCGGGCGCGCGACGGCGAGATCGCCGTCTATCCCTTGACCGAGAGCCACCATGAGAACGGCATATTGCGCCGCACCAGCGCGCCGGCGCGCGCCGCGCCTCCCGTGATCGCCTCGGTGGAACGGATCGCCGCGACCATCCTTTCGACCCTCGACTATGTCGGGGTGATGGGCATTGAACTGTTCGAGCGCGACGACGGCGCGCTCTTGGTCAACGAATTCGCGCCGCGCGTGCACAACACCGGCCACTGGACCCTGGACGGCTGCGAGGTCGATCAGTTCGAACAGCACATCCGCGCCGTGGCCGGCTGGCCGCTGGGGCCCACCGCCGCGACCCACCATGTGGAAATGACCAACCTGCTGGGCGATGAGGCCAACGATTGGGAAAAACTCGCCCGCGAGCCCGAAACCCGGCTCTGGCTGTACGGCAAGGGCGAGGCGCGTCGCGGCCGCAAGATGGGCCACGTCAACCGCTTGCGGGCGCTGGACCGTTAACGAAACCCGGCGTCAAGCCGATCCGTAACGCCAACGCCCCAGGGTCCCGGCCAACCGGCTGGCGACATCGCCGGGTTTGATCCCAGCTTTCCACTTCTCGAACCGCATCACCGCCTCGATCCGCCCGTCGAGGTGGGCGGCGGAGGCGTTGGCGCCCATCGCCTGATGCACCGCCAGGGTCGAGATCAATATCTCCGCCAGCAGGGCGCGCTTGGAGTAGTGATTTTCGTCCGTCGCCGTATCCCCGGCCCAGCGCCACAGACCATCGGCGCTCGCCCAGGCCAGCCGCAGGCCCAGCGGCGCGTTGAGCGGCAGGGCGAGGAAGCCCGACCAGCGACGAACCGCTTCGCCGTCGGCCATCGCCGCTTCGCAGCGGGCGAGCACGCCATTGCGGATCCGCTCGCGCACCTTCAGGATCTTTGGATCGATCCTGGCAAGAGCGGTCAACGCGGCGGCGTCATGGCGACGGGCGAGCAGGGCGGCCAGGTCGCGCGGGCCGCCGGGCAGGAGCAGTTCGGCTTCGGCGGCGCTTAAGCCCGCATCCTTCGCCGCGGCCGCGATCAGGCGACGCGTCCAGCCCAGTGTGGGCGCGTGCGGCAGGGCGGCGCTGAGCAAGCGCGCCTCGGTCTCGTTAGCCCAGTTGTTGATTGCGGTCATGGCAAACGCCTATACGCCCGGGACGCCATGGACAAAAGCGGCGACCTCTGCTATCTGCCGCGCCTCGTTCCGGAGGGGTCCTTCCGGATTGGCAATCCCGCGATCCGCGCGGGAACCGACAGGAGCACCGGTGGTTCAGATTTTCGTCCGCGACAATAATGTCGATCAAGCGCTCAAGGCGCTGAAGAAGAAGATGCAACGCGAAGGCTCGTTCCGCGAAATGAAGCGGCACGTTCACTACGAAAAGCCGTCTGAAAAACGCGCCCGCCAAAAGGCCGAGGCCGTCCGCCGCGCCCGCAAGATGGCCCGCAAGCGCATGCAGCGCGAAGGCCTGATCGCCGCGCCGAAGAAAGTCGTCCGCGCCTAAACAAGGGCGCTGTGCGCCGCGGCGCATACGTGCTCGACGCCCCGCACAATCGCCGGCGCATAGGTGGCGTTGAGCATGGTCGCGTGGCTCGCGCCGGCCACATATTCGATTGAGCCCGCGCGGGATGCGCGGGCCGGCGCCACTTGCAGGGCCTTCAACGGATTGGCGCTTTCCGCCGCGCCCGCCAAAATCACCGCCACCGGCCAATCGGGATCAAGCACGCCGGCCTCGCGCGCCTCGCGCGACGTTTCCGACCACTGCGTCACCTCCTCGGCCGCCCAGCGATTGTGCTCGGTGTCGCCAAAGGCCCAGCGCTTTTCCTCCTTCGCCGCGCCGGTCAGACCAATCTGGTCGCCAAGGGCGGTGGCGGCGAGGGGCTTGAACAGGCCCGTGCCCGCCCCCCAGGCAAAGGCGCGCGCCACGTGGCCGAACTGTCCGATGCCGACGCTGATCAGATTTGAATCCATGGCTTCGGGCGTAACCGCGTCCACCAACACGAGACCGACAATCCGCGCTGGGTTGCGCCGCGCGAACAGGCGCGTGTGCAGACCGGCCATGGAGTGGCCGCACACGATGAGCGGCCCGACCTCGCCCGTCACGACGAGCAGACGCTCCAGATCGGCGACGATGGCCAAGCCGTCGCGCGGCGCGGCGCCCGGATCGGACCGACCGAGCCCGGCGCGATCATAGGCCAACGAGCGATAGTTCGCCGCCCCAAGCGCGTCCTGCACCGCCGCCCAGTCCGCCGAAAACCCAAACGCCCCGGCCTCGAGAAGAACCAGGGGATAGGGCGAATCGACCGGTCCGCCGAAAATAGCGTGCAGAGCGCGGCCATCGCCGATCGGCGCCATCCGGCCCCGTAGCGGGGGCGTCGTAATGTCAGAGACCATCACACCTCGCGCTACAACGCCTTAACGATCCCCTCGACCATCTTCTTGGCGTCAGAGAACAGCATCATGGTGTTGTCGCGGAAGAAGAGCTCGTTCTCCACACCGGCGTAGCCGGAGCCCATACCGCGCTTGATGAAGAGCACCGTGCGAGCCTTTTCCACGTCCAGGATCGGCATGCCGAAGATCGGGCTCTTGGGATCGGTCTTGGCGGCGGGATTGGTGACGTCGTTGGCCCCGATCACGAAGGCGACGTCGGCGGTGGCGAATTCGGAATTGATGTCCTCAAGCTCGAACACTTCGTCGTAGGGGACATTGGCCTCGGCCAGCAAAACGTTCATGTGTCCGGGCATACGGCCAGCGACCGGATGGATAGCGTATTTCACCTCCACGCCCTCCGCCTTCAGGCGATCGGCCATTTCGCGCAGGGCGTGCTGGGCCTGGGCGACGGCCATGCCATAGCCAGGGACGATGATCACCTTAGACGCGTTCTTCATGATGAAGGCGGCGTCGTCGGCCGAGCCCTGCTTCACGGGGCGGGTCTCGACCGCACCGCCCGCCGCCGCGCCGGTTTCGCCGCCGAAGCCGCCCAGAATCACCGAGATGAAGGAGCGATTCATGCCCTTGCACATGATGTAGGAAAGGATGGCGCCGGACGAGCCGACGAGGGCGCCGGTGATGATCAGGGTGATGTTGGCCAGGGTGAATCCGAGCGCCGCCGCCGCCCAGCCCGAATAGCTGTTGAGCATGGAGACCACCACCGGCATGTCGGCGCCGCCGATGGGAATGATCAGCGTGATCCCGGCCAAGAGGGCCAAGGCGAAGATCGCCCAGAACGCCCACAAGGCGTGGCCGCCGCTCAGCACCAAGACGACGACCAGAACGACGACCGCCGCGGCGATGGCGAGATTGAGCAAATGTCGGACCGGCAGCATGATAGGCGCGCCGGACATATTGCCGTTGAGCTTGGCGAAAGCGATCAGCGAACCGGTGAAGGTGATGGCCCCGATGGCGAGACCAGCGGAAAGCTCGATCAGGCTTTCCAGCTTGATGCCGGCGCCCTCGTTGATGCCGTAGGCGGCGGGCGTATAGATCGCCGCTACGGCGACCAGGCAGGCGGCCAGGCCGACCAGGGAGTGAAACGCCGCCACCAGCTGCGGCATGGCGGTCATGGCCACGCGCCGAGCAATCACCGCGCCGACCGTGCCGCCGATGGCGACGCCCACGCCGATCAGGCCGAGGGTGACGGTGTCCAGCGCGCCGTTCCGCCACAGCGTGGCCAGGGTGACGGCGACCGCGATGGCCATGCCGATCATGCCCATCTGATTGCCCCGCCGGCTGGTCACCGGACTGGACAGACCCCGTAGCGCCAGAATGAACAGGACGCCGCAGAGGAGATAAGCGAGGGACGCGAGGTTGGCGTTCATGGCGCTTTTCCAATCCCGCCAACGCTCTCAACAGTCAGCTGAGAGCGTTTCTTTTGCAAAAAACGCGGAACTAGAACCCACTGAACCATGCCGCCCACAAGAAAGATGGCTGCAACCCACCAGTGATCACTCCAAACCTCAAAGACCACGAGCGCGACCCATAGCAACATAAGTCCCGGCTTGAGGATGAAACGTTCGACCCACCGTCTGGATGTTGGTTTCAAAAATGAGCCAAAAATTCCTATTCCGACCGGCAAACCGCCCAACAGCAGCAACCCTGCGGCGGCGGTGAATATATTGAGTAAGGATGGAGAAGCCGCGTTCACTTCGCCTTCTCCTTCTTGCGGTACATGGCCAGCATGCGTTGGGTGACCAGGAAGCCGCCGAAGATGTTCACCGCCACGAGGCCGGCGGCCACCGCCCCGGTGCCCTTGGAGATCCACACCGTGGCGGTGCTCGCCGCGCCGAGATCCTGGCGGGCCGCCGCCGCCAGCAAGGCGCCAACGATGATCACCGAGGAGATCGCGTTGGTCACCGCCATCAGGGGCGTGTGCAGAGCCGGCGTCACGCTCCACACCACGTAATAGCCGACGAAAATGGCCAGGACGAAGATCGCCAGGCGAAAGACGGTAGGATCGACGGCGTCCATGAGCGTCTCCTGGCCTTAAGCCGACTGCAGGGAGGGGTGGCTGACGGCGCCGCCCTGCGTCACCCGCGCGGCCGTGAGAATTTCGTCGTCGGGCGCCGCGATCAGGGCACCCTCCTTGTCGACCAGCAGGCCGACAAAGGCGATCAGATTGCGCGCGTAGAGGGCCGAGGCGTCGGCGGCGATGCGGCCGGGCATATTGGCTATGCCGACGATCTTCACGCCGCTCGCGACCAGAACGGTCTCGTCGGAGCGGGCGCCGGCGACATTGCCGCCCTGCTCGACGGCGAGGTCGACGATCACCGATCCGGCCTTCATCGACGCCACCTGATCTTCGCTGACCAGGCGCGGCGCGGCGCGGCCGGGAATCAGCGCGGTGGTGATAACGATATCCTGTTTCTTGATGTGTTCGGTGACCAGGGCGGCCTGTTTGGCCTGATATTCGGCGCTCATCGGCTTGGCGTAGCCGGCGGCGGTTTCGGCGGCCTTGAATTCCTCGTCTTCGACGGCGACGAATTTGGCGCCGAGGGATTCGACCTGCTCCTTGGCGGCGGGCCGCACGTCGGTCGCCGAGACCACCGCGCCGAGGCGGCGGGCGGTGGCGATGGCCTGCAGACCGGCGACGCCGGCGCCCATGACGAATACTTTGGCCGGCGCGATGGTGCCGGCCGCCGTCATCATCATCGGCATGGCGCGGCCATAGGCCTGCGACGCCTCGATCACCGCGCGATAACCAGCCAGATTGGCTTGGCTGGAGAGGGCGTCCATAACTTGGGCGCGGGTGATGCGCGGCACGAACTCCATGGCGTAGGCGGTGACGCCGCGCGCTGCCAGGGCGTCCAGCTCGGCGCGCTCCAGATGCGGGTTGAGCAGGCCGACCACGATGGCGGCCGCCGGCAGGGCGGCGATTTCCTCTGGCGAAGGCCCGCGCACCTTGATCAGGATATCGGCGCCGGAAAGCGTGGCGGCCAGATCGGCCGTGACCTCGGCCCCGGCGGCGGCGTAATCGGCGTCAACGACCGCGGCGGTCAGGCCGGCGCCGGCTTCGATCCGCACGGTCAGACCCAAGGCGATCAATCTTTTCACCGCGTCGGCCGTCGCGGCGACGCGCGTCTCGCCGTCGCGACGTTCGCGGGTGACGGCGAGGATGGTCACGGCGATCGTGCTCTAATGGCCGTCGGAGGGCTTGGACCGCAGGAAGTAAATCCCCGCCGTCAGCACCACCACCGCCGGGACCACCGATCCCAGAAAGCCGGCGCTCGTGCAGAACATCAATCCGAACATCAAAATGCCGGTTGCGATCACCAAGGCCGCCCACTTGGACATGGCGCCGAACCGTTGATAGGTCGCCGTCTGTTCGGCGATGTTCATATCACCGTGGTGATAGTCGGACGGCGCATGATCCATGGATTTGGGAATCCCAAGTTGCAGGCCGGCGGCCCGGTGTCGAGGCGTTGCTACACCAGCGCGGCGTAACGCTCAAGCGGGCCAAACGGCCAATAGCGCGCGCAGAGCGGCGACGAGAGCCAGCGGCTGATCGATCATCACGTGGTGAGCGCTGTCGGGAATGACGATGCGCCGCAGCTTGGGCGCGAGGTCCGGCGTGCCGCGAGCCGCCATCCACTCGGCGGAGGTCAGCAGCGAGCGGTCGCCGACGATATGGACGAGCGGCGGTCTCGGCTCTCCGGCGGGCGTGAAAATCTGCTCCGGATCGATCTTCGCCATAAGGGTGGGATCGAACTTCCACGTCCACCCGTCCTGCCCATCAGGCAAGGCCGCGGCTTTCAGCGAATGCCTGGCGATATGGTCGGCGATGAAGAGATTGCCCGGGACCTGAGGCGGCATGAGGCGAAAGCGCGACAAAGCCTCCGCGAACGTGGGGTAAATCCGGTTCGGCTCGGTCGTTCTGGGATCGCGCCATTTGCTGGGCGCGCCTCCGGCCGCGACGCGCGCGGCGTCGATGCGGGCGAACTCCTCGGCGGTCGGCGGACCGCCAAATCCGGTGTCGATCACCACGCCCGCGCGCATGCGGTCCGGATAACGGGCAGTCGCATGGTAGACGAGCGCGCCGCCGAAGGAGTGGCCAATATAGATCGGCGGCGCGCCGCTGTCATAAAGGCCCGCCACCCGCGCGCAGGCGTCCATCTCCTCGGCGAAGATTTCAAATCCGTACGCGTCGCGCCAGTCCGACCCGCCCATGCCGGACAGGGAAAAGGCGGCGATACGGAAGTCGTCGGCGAAAAAAGGCGCGATGAAGCTCCACCAATCGGAATGAGCGCTGTTGCCGTGCACCAGCAACAGCCCCGGCTTGCCGCGCTCGCCCCAGGTCAGGAGCTCGATGTCGGCCCCCGCCGCCGAAACGACCGACCGTTCGGGTTCGCGGGCGAGGGCCTCGCCAAACCAGGCCGGGCTCGCCGGTTTCGCGCCCGCGAATGGCGCGAGCGGCGACATCGCCAGAGGCGAAGATCGTGGGTCCAGATCGTCGGCCATGGCGCCCTATTCTGCGGCGGATTTGATCGGCGCCCGTCGGACGGCCTTGACCGGCGCCTCTCGCGGCGTGACGAGACGGCCGAACCGCGGGGCCATCCAGTTTTCGATCATGTCGACAAACTCGTAAACCACCGGCACGAGCAGGAGGGAGAGGGTGGTCGAGGTGATCAGCCCGCCGATCACCGCCACCGCCATGGGCTGGCGGAATTCCGAACCCTGACCGAGCGCCAGGGCCGTCGGCAGCATGCCCGCGCCCATGGCCAGGCTGGTCATGACGATCGGCCTGGCGCGTTCGCGGCAGGCTTCGATCAGGGCGTCGCGGCGACCCATGCCCTCGCGCTGGCGCTCGATGGCGTATTCGACCAGCAGGATCGAGTTCTTCGCCGCCAAACCCATCAGCATGAGAAAGCCGATCAGGGACGGGATCGACAGCGACAGATCGAAGATCAGCAGGAAGAAGAAGGCGCCGCCGATGGCCGTGGGCAGGGCCGAGAGGATGACGAACGGCTTGAAGAAGCTGCGGAACAACAACACCATCACCGCATAGACAAGGCCAATCCCGGACAGGATCGCCAAGCCGAAGCCGGAGAACATCTGGGCGTAGACCTTTTCCTGACCCTGATCGATCTTGGCGACGCCGAGCGGCAGGTGTTTCATGATCGGCAGGGCGTTGACCTTCGCCTGCGCGTCGCCGACCTGGGTGTCGCCCGTGGTGTCGGCAATGGTGGTCAAGATACGTTTGCGCGCCGCCCGGTCGATCTGCGCCGGTCCGGCTTGAAAATACACGTCGGCGACGCTGTCGAGGGTGGTGACTCCGCCGCTCACGGTCGGCAGGCGCAGGTTCTTGATCACCGACAGATCGGTGCGGTCGGTCAGCGGCAGGCGTACACGGACGGGAATGCGCCGCTCGCCCTGATCGAGTTTGGCGACATTGGCGTCGATGTCGCCCGATGTCGCGACCCGCGCGGCCTCGGCGATGGCGACGGCCGACACACCCAGTCGCGCCGCCTCTTCGGGCCGGGGCCGGACGACCAGCTCGGCGCTACTGAGCGGGGTGACGGGCCTGGGATCGGCCAGACCGGGGACCCCGCGCATCTGCCGCTGCAACGCCAGCGTCGCGCTCTCGAGCCCGTCGCCCGACTCGCTGCCCAGGATAACCTGCACGTCGGCCGCGCCGAAATCGGAGGTGTCGAACGACAGGCGCGTATCGGGGATTTCGCGCAGCAGCGGGCGCAACCGGTCGCGGATCTCGCCGATCTTGGCTTTGCGGTCGGCGTTGAGGACCACCACCACCGAGCCGCGGTTCACACCCGCCGAACTGGAAAACGAACCCGGGCCGCCATAGGCCCCGCCACCGCCCACGGAAGTGAACACCTGGGCGGTCTCCGGCTGAGCCATCAGCAGTTTTTCCAGCCGACCGACCACAATGCGCATATCGGCAAGCGTCGCGCCCGGAGGACCCTCGATGTTGATGTCCATATAATTGGGGTTGCCCTCGGGCTGGACGCCCTTTTTGATCGGGATCGCCAACAGCATCGAGCCAATGAAGAACAGCGTGCCGATCCCCAGGGCGACCCACATGTGATCGAGGGCCCAGGCCAGGGATCGGGTATAGTAATGCGGGAGCGGCTTACGCTCACGCGCCGCCTTCGGCTTGAGAAAATAGGCGGCCAGCAGGGGCGTCAGCAATCGGGCGACAACCAGGGATATCAGCACGGCCACCGAGACGGTGATGCCGAATTCGCGGAAAAACTGGCCGGTGATGCCGGCCATCAGACCGACCGGGAAGAACACCGCGACGATCGCGAAGGTGGTCGCGACCACCGCCAAGCCGATCTGGTCGGCTCCCTCCATCGCCGCCTGATACGGCCGCATGCCGGTGTAGACGCGCTTTTCGATATTCTCGATCTCGACGATGGCGTCATCGACGAGGATGCCGATCACCAGGGTGAGGCCCAGCAGGGTCACGATATTAAGGCTGAAGCCGATCAGCTCCATGAATACGAACACCGGAATCAGCGACGCGGGCATGGCCACCGCCGTCACCGCCGTCGCGCGCCAGTCGCGCAGGAACAGCCAGACCACCAGGGCGGCCAGGGCCATGCCTTCCAGCAGCGTGTGCCAGGTTGCGGTGAAACTCTTGCGTGTGGATTCGACCCGCGAGGCGATCTTGTTGATGGTGACGCCGGGATTGGCCTTCTCGATATCCTTGATCGCCGCATCGACGCCGTTTTCGACGGTAATTTCGCTGGCGTTCTTGACCTTGGTGATCTGGAACCCGACGACCGGATGGCCTTTGCGGTCCCCCGCGCGAACACTGAGAAGGGCAAGGGTTCTGAGTTCGGCGGCGCCGTCGCCGACATCGGCGACGTCGCCCAATTTGACGAACCGCCCGCCGCCAGCGGCAATGCTCAAATTGCGGATCGCGTCGACATTGGCGACGGATCCCAGAATCCGCACGGTCTGTTCGCGCCCGCCGATGGTCACGCTGCCGCCGGGGGCGTCGACCTCGGCTTGCGACAGGGCGACATTGACCTGCGAGGCGGTCAGGCCGTTGGCGGCAAGACGATCGGGATCGATCAGGACATTGATCTCTCGATCAACCCCGCCCACGCGGTAGATCTTGCCGACGCCCGGCTGGGCTTGCAGGGTGCGCGACAGGCTGTCGTCGATGAACCATGACAGATCCGCCTCCGACATGGCCGGCGCCGAAACGGCGTAGGTGACCAGTGGCTGGGCGTCAAAATCCGAGCGCTGCACAACCGGGGGGTCGATCTCGCGCGGCAGGATGTTGCGCGTCTGATCGACCTTGGAGCGCACGTCGTCGGTCGCTTTCTGCAGATCCTGACCCAGTTCGAACTGGATCGACGTCGACGAAACGCCTTGGGTGATCGTCGAATTAATGCTCTCGACGTTGGTGAGGCTGGCCAGGGCGTTTTCGATCGGCCGCGTAACCTGACTTTCCATCTCCGCCGGCGCGGCGCCGCTGCGCGTCACAGTGATGAACACCGCCGGAAATTCGATGTTCGGATAGTTCTTAACCGGCAGCGCTAGATAGGACAGCACGCCGGCGATCACCGCGACGACGAACATCAGGACGACCGGCGTGGGGTTGCGGATCGCCCAGGATGAAATTCGCAGTTGGCGTTCGTCGCTCATGGCCGCACGCTCACTGCGCCAGCACCGGCTTGACGAAGTCGCCCGGCGTCAGCATGGACGCGGCGCGCTCGACAACCCGCGCGCCGTCGGCGGGCCCGGTCAACAATTCCACGAAGCCGCCGCCGCGCTGACCGGTGGTCACGGCCACGCGCGCCACCTTGCTGTCGGCGCCGACCGCCAGCACCGAAGCGCCGTCGGCGTCATAGCGGACCGCGGTTTCCGGCACCGCCACGGCCGACCGCGTGACCCCCAGAAAGCTGGCCCGGGCGAAGCCGCCGGCGCGCACATTGGCCTGAACCGGCAGAGATATGCGCACCCGGCCCAGCTTGGTGGCGGCGTCGATCCGCGGACTGACCAGGCGCACGACCCCCTGCACCCGCGAGCCGTCCACGAGCGTCACCACCGCCCGTCCGCCGGGATGAATCGCGTTCAAATTGCTCTCGCTGACGTCGGCGGCCAATTCGACCTGGCCGTCGCGGGCCAGCCGGTACCAGGGATTGGCGCTGCTGCTCATATCGCCGATGCGAATATTGCGCTCGATCACCAGGCCCGAGAACGGCGCGCGCACGGTCATCAGCGCCTCGCGCGTGCGGACGTCGGTCGCCGCGGCCTCGGCCGCGTTCGCCTGGGCTCTAGCGGACCGCGCGGCGTATCGGCGGCCGTCGATCTGTTCCTGCGATAGCAGGCCGTCGGCCAAGGCCCCCTTCACCCGCGCGGCCTGGGCGTCGGCCTGATCGGCGAGGATTTTCTGCTGGCTGGCCTGAGCGTTCTGCTGCGCCACCTGCGCTCGCAGCAGCACATCGTCCATCACAGCCAGCGGCTGGCCGGCCCGGACCCACATGCCCTCGTCCGCCAGCACGCGGGCCACGCGATAGCCGGAGATTTGCGGGAAAACGGCCACGTCCTCGCGCGGAACCAGAGAGCCGGACGCCACCAGCCCGCCCTCGATCGAGCGCGGCGAGACCGTCACCACGGTGACCGTGCGCGCCTGGGCCTTGGCGTCCTCACCGGCCTTTTTGGCGCAGCCGGTCAGGCCCGACGCGAAACCCGCGGCCAAGGCGACGGCGATCAAGACTTTGGCTTTGGGCAAGGAGGGTCTCATGGGTTATTTTTGCTCATGGACGCGTAGGCCCAACCGCCGCCCAGCGCCTTATAGGTCTGCACCGCGCGCCGCAACGTCTGCACCTGGGTGTTGGTGAGGGCGCTACGCGTGTCGCGCCACGATTGCTCGGCGGTCAGCGCCGCGGTGATGTCGTCCAGGCCCATGCCGTAGCGCGTCTTGGCGGCGTCGGCGGCGCGCTTGGCGCGCACTTCGCCGTCGCGCAGTGTCGCGACCGAGCGCTCGCCGGCGCTCAAGCTGACCAGATCGTTCTCGGCCTCGCCATAGGCGGTCTGAACGATTTTTTCATAGGCGATCACCGCCTGTTCGGTGCGCGCATCCTCGGCCTTGGCGTCAGAGAGAAGACGCGGGATATCGAGAAGAGGCATGCTCCCGCCGACGCCGAAGTACCAGAAACCCAGATCCGTCGTCTGCTTGTCCGGCGCCAGGGTCGCCGGAGGAATGAACGACACGCCCGGCGACACGGTGTGCGACGCGCCCAGGCCCGGCAGCAGGGTGAAGGTCGGCAAGATCGCCAGATGCCTGATGCGCGACGTCGCCGCCTGCACCCGCACCTTCGCCTCGGCCTCGCGGACGTCCGGCCGCCGCGCCAACAGTTCGCCGGGAACGGCGGCGGGTATCGGCGGCGCCTCGTCCAGCGACGACGTCAACGACAGGCCGGCGGTGGGCGCGGTCCCCCGGCCGATCAGGATCAGAAGTTGGCGCTGGGCGGCGTGGGTCTGGGCCTCCAGATCGTCGACCTGGGCGTGCGATTGCGCCAGGCTCCCGGCCAGGCGGTCGGCGTCGGAGAGGAGGCCAAGCCCCAGATCCACTTTTCGCTGCGACACGCCGGCCAGATCGCCTTGAATGCGTAAATTCTCGCGCGCATCGTCGAGTTGGACCGTCAGACCCTTGGCCTGAAAATAGGTGTCGGCGACATTGGCCGCCAAGCTGGCGCGGCTGCCCTCGATGTTGAATCTCTGCTGGGCGAGACTGGCGTTGGCGCCCTTCCGGGCCACGGCGAGGCGACCGAACAGGTCCAGCTCCCACGACACGTCAAAGCCGCCGTTGAGCGTGTCGGTGGTCCCGCCGATCGGGATCAGCGACTGCGACGCGGCGCCGATGTTGGACGACACCTGATGGTTCACTTTTCCCGACAGTTTGCCGGTCGGCAGGGTCTGGGCGATCTGGCTGCCGCGGGTCGCGCGCGCCTCCAGAATCCGCGCCGCCACCGTCCTGGCGTCCGGGCTGTGCGCGAAGGCTTCGTCCTCAAGCGCGTTGAGCTGGGGATCCTTGAACAGCAGCCACCAGCTATCAAGCTGCGCCGGCGTCAGCGCGCTCGCCGCGTCCGGCGCTTCATAGCGGGCCGGCAGGCGCACGTCGGGTGTACGATGGGGGGTGGAGGCGCAACCGCTCAAGGCGGCGGCGAACAAAATGGCGGGCGCGAGGCGTCTCATCGATTCATTCGTCTCGCGGCTTCCCCAGACACAAGAACGCTCTTAGCGCTCACCGGGCGATGCGGTCATCTTAACATGGTTTAATTTAAGATGGGTAGACCCCGCCCGCCTCCTAGATAGGATGGAATTCCATAAACGCACGTGCGGACGACGAATAGGGCGAGGTTCATGGCAGGGACGATCCGTACGGGCATAGGGGGGTGGACGTTTCCACCCTGGCGCGGCGTCTTTTATCCGGAGGGCGTGCGCCAGGCCGACGAACTGGCCTATGCGGCCGCGCAGCTGGGCGCGATCGAGATCAACGGCACCTATTACTCCAGCTTCAAGCCGGAAACTTTCGAAAAGTGGGCGGCGCAGACCCCCGAGGGGTTTGTGTTTTCCGTCAAAGCGTCGCGGTTCTGCACCAACCGCCGCGTGCTCGCCGAAGCGGGACCGTCGATCGGGAAATTCATCGGCCAGGGTCTGGCGAGGCTCGGCGACCGGCTGGGCCCGATCCTGTGGCAATTCATGGGCACCAAGAAATTCGACCCGGTGGACTTCGCCGCCTTCCTCGATCTCCTGCCGCGGGAATTGGAGGGCCGGCCCCTGCGCCATTGCGTCGAGATTCGCCACGCGAGCTTTGCCGACGAGGGCTTCACCGATCTTTGCCGCGCCCGCGGCGTGGCCATTTGCCTGGCCGATCACGACGTCTTTCCCTTTATCGAGGCCGATACGGCCGATTTCGTCTACGCTCGATTGATGCGCGGGTCCGACGACATCCAGGCCGGATACCCGGACGCGGGCTTGGACGCCTGGGCGGAGCAGTTCACGGCCAAGGCGGCCGAGGGACGCGACGTGTTCGCCTTCTTCATCAGCGCGGGCAAGGTCCGCGCGCCCGCCGCCGCCATGGCCTTGGCGAAGCGGCTCAAATGAGGCTTGACCTGCCCTGGCGGCACACGCGGAATTTATCTACACACACAAGGAAACGCCGATGACCCCCGACGACCTGATGTTCAAGCCCGGCCTGATGAAGGGGGAACGCATTCTGATCACCGGCGGCGGCACGGGCCTGG
>JANXUA010000016.1 GCA_025352085.1 Caulobacteraceae bacterium
CGGGCGACGATCTCGGCGGACGGCTCGAAACCGGCGAAGAGCCGGCGGGCGAGCTCGAGCCCGTACATGAGGTTGGCCAGCTTGCTCTGGGAGTAGGCGTCTGACGCAGAGTATTTCTTCGTGAACATTGGGTCGTCGAAGTTGATGCCGGGGGCCGTGCGGTGGGCCATCGACGAAACAGGCACGATGCGGCCTGCGCGGGCCCGCAGGAGGTCGAACGTCAGGGCGTTGAGCAGGAAGTGGCCGAGGTGGTTCGTCGCGAACTGCAGCTCGAACCCATCGACGGTCGTCTGCTGCGGAGGGGCCATGATCCCCGCATTGTTGACGATGCCGTCGAGGCTATCGACATGCGTGCGGATGAGGTCGTTGGCCTCGCGAACGGACTCCATGCTTGCGAGGTCGAGCGGCACCAGCTTGATGGCGCCGGAGCCGGGGATCTGGCGCAACGTCGAGATCGCTTCGGCCCCCTTGGTGGCCGAGCGACAGGCGATCAACACGTCTGCGTCGGCGCGGCGAAGGTGCGCGGCGGTCTCGTAGCCGACGCCGGAATTGCCGCCGGTGATGAGGTAGCGCTTGCCGCTGAGATTGCTCAGCGATGCGAGTTTCCAGTCAGTGATCAAGTCGGTCGAGGGCATGGTGGGCTCCTTGGTTGTGCGCGCTCAGTCGATGCGGGCCTCAGCGCGCCGAGGTGCGGGCGGTTGGCTTCTTCGTCATGCCGTTCCACAACACCTCGAAGGCGAGGGCGGACTGTCGCTTGTCGAAGTGGAAGCCGATCGCCTGGTTCAGGTGCTGCTCGACGAGCGCCGTGAGGTAGTCGATCGGGAGCTTGACCAACGCGCCAGCTGCGTCGACCGCTTCCAACAACTGCCTCGGCTCGACGAGCGTGGCGTCGTCGCCCGCACGGGTCTCAGCGCTCACCAGGTTCGATTGGTGGAGCAGGGTCACGACGGCATGCGCTTCGCGGTTCTTGCTCGCCCAAGTGAACCAACGATCCCACCCCTGCCGGAGCTGGATCTTCAGGTCGGCGCGGGAGTCGATGCTCCCTGGAGCGCGGGCCAGGTCGGCGCGGATGAAGCGATAGAGGGCGTCGAGCAGCGCCTGTTTCGTCGGGAAGTAGTTGAACAACGTGCCGCTCGACACGCCGGCGGCGACGGCGACCTTCGTCGTCGACACGCCAACCCCTTCGGTGAAGAAGAGGTGCATCGCCGCGCGGAGGATGACGTCCCTGTGGTGTTTGGCAGGCCGGTTCACGCATGCTGACCTTAGCACATTTTAGAGTGAGTACTCTATCTAAAACCTGCCAAGGCTGCTGAAAGGAAGAATGAACGCGGTTCAAGATGCACTCGCCCTCCGCTGTGCCCGGTTGGACGGCCTGTGGTGCACCTCCGAGGCCCGCTGGAGGGCAAGCTCATTGTCCCGGCGCGACGTGTGGGAGTTCCGACGCCGCACCAGATTCGCAGGCGACTGGCACAACCAGCGTTGGCGGCGGCACCGCCACCGCGCACGTGGATTTCCAACACATCACGGCGGGCGGTCCGCAGCAGTTGATCATCACCAGCAACGGTGGGACGGCGGCCACCTACGGCGGTACGGTCAGCTTCATCCTGAACGCCGCAGCTGTGCCGGAACCTGCCGCCTGGCCTTCCCTTGCCGTCGCTTTCCGGCCCAGCTAGGGTTCCGAGCGCGCCGCTGAGTGGGGTCGCGCCTGGGATGTCATACGTCTTCATCTCTACGCCCGCTCGACGGCGGCGCAGACGCGGCGCGCGCCCCGGGGAGATCACGAGTGAACGAGCGGCCGCGCACCAGGCACACTTATCAAAACGTCGTCTTCGACAGCAGCCGCTGGGCCGGGTTCAGGCCGCGCGACGACGACGTGATCGTCTGCACCTCCTACAAGGCCGGTACGACCTGGACGCAGATGATCTGCGCGCTTCTGATCCACCGGTCGCCTGACTTTCCGGCGCCGCTGGGCGCGCTTGCGCCCTGGCTCGACATGCGCGCCGCGCCAATCGACTCGATCCTGGCAGGGTTCGAGGCGCAGACCCACCGGCGGCTGATCAAGACTCACACCGCCCTCGACGGTCTGCCCTATTTCGACAATGTGACCTATCTGGTCTGCGGTCGCGATCCGCGCGACGTCTTCATGTCGCTGCAGAATCACTTGGCTAACGCCGACGCCGAACAGGCGATGAAGCTCTTCGTCGCTGGCGGCGCCGATCTTTCGCAGCCTCCGCCGGCGCTGCCAGACGACATCAACGAGCGGTTCCGCATCTGGTTGACCCAGGGGACATTCGAGTGGGAACAGGACGGATTGCCCTTCTGGTCACATTTCCACCATGCCAAGACGTTCTGGCGGCGCCGGACGACGCCCAACATCCACTTCCTGCACTACGCCGATCTGAAGGCCGATCTCGCCGGAGAGATGCGGCGGGTGGCGGGCCTTCTCGGCATCGAGATCGACGAGGCGGCGTGGCCGGCGCTGGTCAAGGCAGCGAGCTTCGAGGATATGAAGGCGAACGCCGACCGCACGGCGCCCGACGCCCAGCACCGGATGTGGCGCTCGAACAGCCAGTTTTTCAACAAGGGCGAGAACGAGCAGTGGCGCGGCGTCCTGAGCGAGGACAGCCTCAATCTCTACGAAAAGACCACGCGCGCCCGGTACGACCCGGCTCTGTTGTTCTGGCTAGAGGAAGGCGCGCGCATGGCAGGGGACCCCAAGACGAGCTGACGGCGGCTGCGAGATCGGGCTGCGCCTGGGCGGCGCGCTGCCCTATGACTCAAGGTGGAGGCTCGACGGCTCGCCGCGGTATCACGCGGCATGTGTCCGCTCTGTGTCGAAAGCGGCTGTTGGCCCCGGCCCAAGCCGGACGTCGGCGGTCATGGCTCGCACGCGGACCTTCCGGACTTCTGAGAAGGGTGGGGAGCGGACGTTGGCTCTGCGGCGCATACTGCCGACGCCTATTGCGACTCAGGCGAAATCAATGAAATCTAAGAAACTCAATAATGGCCATGACGAAGGATGTAATCGCCAAAACAATGTACACCCATATTGCGATCTTGAATGATAGCGGTTGCTTTATTTTGTCGATATCTCGATACGAGAGAAAGGCTTGCCCAGTTTTATTTGAATGAATTATAAAAAACACGAAAACTGCACTCGTGAACAACCAAATATACGGCATCAGACTGTCGGTGCTTACTATCATTGACAGGCGGCTCGCAATGGGGCGCGGTTATCGCACACTGTAGCCTCGCAGGACTTCATGTCCATGTCGCCTAGCTGACGTTCCCAATGTCCGCCATGGGTCGAAAGCACCCGTTGCCGCCGCACCAGGAGCCGGACCTTATCAGCGATGGCGCGGGGTAGTGAGCCGTCGTTCATTGCCAAGACTGACGCCTTCTCGCCGGGCTCAGAGAGACACGACCACCTTCTGGGCCGACATGCCCTTCTGCTGAACCTCGAACCCGGTCTGGATAGCCTCAAGTCCCTTGCCGACCACGAGGGCCGGCGGAGCGGCGATATAGCGACCCTCCGCCAGGGCGCGGGGCAAAAAGTCCACATAGATAGCCGGCCCCACTTCGTTATCGACCAGCGAACTGCCGAAAATGAATTTCGTGCGGATGCCGCGGGTGAATGACTTGAGCCCCGACGAGATGTTCGACCCCAGCATCTTGGGGGCCATTCGCAGGAGGATTTGCAGGGTACCGCCGGACCCCAACTCCGACAGAGCGACCGGCGCGCCGGCGATGGCGACGAACTTGTCACCCTGGGAGGCGTAGACAACGTCGAGACACGGCCCGGTCGATCCCGTCGCGATGGCCAGGGCGCCGGCGATGGTCTTGCCTTTGAGCGATGCGATGATGTCGTTTACGACGGTCTGGCCGTGGTAGTCGAAGACCTCGCTGGCGCCGAGTGATCTCAAGTAGTCGAAATTGTGCGGCGAGGACGTCGTGAAGACCTCGTAGCCAGCGGCCACGGCCAACTGGATCGCGTTGACGCCGACGCTCGTCGCGCCGCCCCAGATCAGCAGCGACTTGCCAGTGGGCCTGGGGTTCGCCGACGGGTGCTGTAGCGCCAGAAAGTCCTTCTGGAAGAGACCGCATGCGGCGGTGGAAAGGCCAAGCGGCAGCACTGCGGCGCTCTCGTAGGGCAAGACGTCGGGGATCGGCGACGCCATGTGGGCGGAAACCACTGAATAGATCTGGAAGGCGCCTTCCGCCGCGTTGTTGCGGTTCTTGTTCAGCCCCACCGCATGACCGACCACCCGGTCGCCGACGTTGAAACGTGTGACGTCTTTACCGACTTCCGCGACTTCACCCGCCAGGTCCGCGCCCAGGACCGTCGGGCATTTTATCCAGGGAAACATAACGTCGCCGAGGATCGGGATCGCCCAGTCCACCGGATTGATGGCGACGGCATGATTTCGGACGACGATCTCAGCCGCCCCCGGAGCCGTATAGGGAGCGGGCTTCACCTCAAGTTTGTCCTGTTTGGCGACGAACCAAGCGGCGGTGTTGGTGGGCATGTGAGCCGATCCTTGTGACGCGCGCCGTCTTGATTTGGGCGTTGCGCCTGGGCCCACGCTCTTGCGTTGTCCTGCTCACCATAGGCCCGGGCGGACAGACGATCCAGCCGGCGCCTCGACCGCGCCCGCCGACTTCCGCTCAGGGTCGAGTGCGGTCATTGACCTCTCGCCCGAACGGGGGCCTTGGCCGCGCTTATCGGTACACGCCCTAATTCTCGCTCGGCGGCGGGGTGGGGGGCAGAACCGGTTCGAAAAAGGCGGTCGGGTGCGGCGCGGATCGCGCGAAATCGGTCAGCCGAACCACCGTCGTCCCACCCTGCGGCTCGGTCAGCGACCAGCCCTTGAGCGAAATCGGCTCGGCGGCGAAATTGAAGGTGATCTGGCCTTGCGTGGTCTTGCGCCCGCGCCGGGCGGTCAGGCTGAAGCCCTGGGCGGTGTGGGTGACGGCGGTGATCGTCACGCCCTTTTCCAGGCGAATATTGCTCGAAAGAAAGAGGGCGAACGGGGTAAAGCCAAGCGGCGCGCTCTGGATCGTCTTCAGGCGCCGATTGACCTGGGTCAGAACGTGGCCGTCCGAGGCTACCGTCACGCCCGACGGCGGATCATAGTCCAGCCGCGCCTTGCCGGGCCGCTGAAGGTAGAAGATGCCACTGGCGGAGCCGCCCCTCGGATTGGTCTGTACGAAATGGCCCTGCGCGGTGGTTACGCCTTGCAGATAGGCGAGCGCTCTCTGGACCGTGGCTTGATCCTGCGGCGACAGGACTGGCGGCGGCGCGGCGGCGGCGAAGGCGGGCTCCGCCAAGAGCGCGAGGGCGAGACCGATAAGAGCGCGACGGCGGCGGGGCTGGATTATCATGCTCCTAAAGATAGACACGACCCGGCCAATGTCACGGGTCGTCTCCCCGCCTTCGCGGGGAAAACGGAATCGGGGGGTTGTCGCTAGAACGCGTAGCCGCCCAACAGCCGTTGGTGGGGTTCGTGCCGTTCGTGGTTGAATTCTACCTTCAAGCGATCACGGCGGCGGGGCGGCGAGGATGTCGCGTTTGCCGGCGTGGTTGGCGGCGGTGACGACGCCTTCGCGCTCCATGCGTTCGATCAGGCTCGCGGCGCGGTTGTAGCCGATCTGCAGGCGCCGTTGAATATAGCTGGTGGAGGCCTTGCGGTCGCGGGTGACCACGGCGACCGCCTGGTCGTAGAGTTCGCCGCCGCCTTCGCCGTCGCTCAATCCCGGTCCGCCGTCCTCGTCGTCGTGCGGCGCGGCGGTGACGTCGTCGAGGTATTGCGGTTCGCCCTGGTCGCGCAGGAACTTGGCGACGGTGTCGACCTCGGCGTCGGATACGAACGGACCGTGCAGGCGGGTGACCCGCCCGCCGCCGGCCATGTACAGCATGTCGCCCATGCCGAGCAGCTGCTCGGCGCCCTGTTCCTGCATGATGGTGCGCGCGTCGATCTTGGAGGTGACCTGGAAGGCGATGCGGGTGGGGAAATTGGCCTTGATGGTGCCGGTGATCACATCCACCGACGGGCGCTGGGTGGCCATGATCAGATGGATGCCGGCGGCCCGGGCCATCTGCGCCAGACGCTGCACGGCGCCTTCGATGTCCTTGCCGGCGACCATCATCAGGTCGGCGACCTCGTCGATCACCACCACCAGATAGGGCATGTGTTCGGGGCGGATCTTTTCCTCTTCGTAGATCGGCCGCCCGCGCTCATCGAAACCGGTCTGGATGGTGCGCACGAAGTGTTCGCCCTTGGCGATGGCCTCGCGCGCCCGGTCATTATAGCCGCTGACATTGCGCACGCCGATCTTGGACATGCGCCGATAGCGGTCCTCCATTTCGCGCACCGTCCATTTGAGGGCCACAATAGCCTTCTTCGGATCGGTCACCACCGGCGCCAGCAGGTGCGGAATGCCGTCATAGACCGACAGTTCGAGCATTTTGGGGTCGATCATGATGAACCGGCACTGCTCGGGCGACAGGCGATAAAGGATCGACAGGATCATGGCGTTGACCCCGACCGATTTTCCCGAGCCGGTGGTGCCGGCGATGAGCAAATGGGGCATCTTGGCCAGATCGACGATGTAGGGGTCGCCGCCGATAGTCTCGCCCAGCGCCATCGGCAGGGTCTGACCGGCCTTTTCGTATTCGGCGCTGGAGAGCAGATCGCGCAGATAGACCGTCTCGCGGTGGTGGTTGGGCAGTTCGATGCCGATGGCGTTGCGGCCGGGCACCACGCTGACCCGGCAGGCGGCGACGCTCATCGATCGGGCGATGTCGTCGGACAGCGCGACGACGCGGGCCGATTTTACGCCGGGCGCCGGGACCAGCTCGTACAGGGTCACCACCGGGCCGGGACGGATGTGATCGATGGCCCCGCGCACGCCAAATTCCGCCAGCACGCTTTCGAGAAGCTGGGCGTTCTGGCGCAGCGCGGCCTCGTCGATCGCCGAGGCCCGAGGCTTGGGCTTGGCCAGCATCATCAACTCGGGCAGCCTGAATCCACTGGTCTCGGCGAACGGCAGGGTGGGCTGGGTTTCGCGCGCCTCGCGGCCGGATGGCCTGACGCCGGCCTTGGGCGGCTTGATCTCCAGAGCGCCCAGGTCGCCGGCGAGGGGCGCGGCGTCGTCGAGCGACCCGAACGCCCCGGCCGCGCCTTCCGCGCGGACCCTCAGGCTTGAGGGCTGCAGGGTCGCACGCGCCGGGCGCGGGACGGACCGCCGCCCGGCGCCCGCCGGGGCGGGACGGGCCTTGCCCACGGAAAAGACGATCGCCGCAATGCCGACCGCGGCGAACAGGCCGGCCACGAGCCAACGCAGCTGTGGCCAGGCGGCGACATCGAGAGGGCTCAGCGCGAGGGCCAGCAGGCTGTCGCCGAGCATGCCGCCCAGGCCGCCGGCCAGGGGCCAAAGGACCGGCGGCGCCGGCGCGGCCAGAGCGGCCGCCAGCGCGACTATGCCGATCAGGGCGGCGGCGATGCGCAAGGCGACCGGACGCAGCCGTCGCGCGCTGCGGCCGCGCAGCAGACGCAGAACGCCGCCGACGAGCAGAACCACCGGAATGGCCGTCGCGGCGAGGCCGAGGGGTTGCAGGACGATGTCGGCGATATCGGCGCCGACGACGCCCAGCCAATTGGCCGGCGCCCCGCCTGCGGCCGCGTCGAGGCTCGGGTCACCCGCGTGATAGCTGATCATGGCGCCGATCATGGCCACGCCGGTCAGGGCGATGACGCCGCCGCGCATCCGCGCCGCGGGCATGCTCGACCAGCCCTGCCGGGCGGTGTGCGCCACGAGCGCCGCGCCGCGGGGCCGCGCCGATCTTGCCATGCCTGACGTCCTCTTGCTCACCATGCGGCGCCGACCTTGAACGACAGAGCGTTAAGGCTGATTTACTTTTTCGGGGTCAGGCGCGCTCGGCGACGAAAATCGCGGGGGTGGGTGACGCCGGGAGGT
>JANXUA010000009.1 GCA_025352085.1 Caulobacteraceae bacterium
CCGCCGGCGCCGCGGGCGCGTCGGCCGCCGCCGGCGCCGCCGTTGGCGCGTTCGCCTGGGCGAAGACGGGAGCACTCGTGAGTAGCGCCAGCGCGCCGATGAGAGCAATTGCGGGAGAGTGTCTTTTGATAGCGAGCATCGGGCGCCGGTTCCTGCTTGATCGAGCACAATGGCTGCGAAGACGGACGCGCCGCTCGCACGCCATCCTCAGCCTTACCGCAGCGTTAAACTGTCGGCTCGCGACCTTTGGCAATCCATTTTTCCCCCGTCAAGAGGCGCAAAAGCCAGATATTTGGACAGGGTCGCAAACAGATCAACGATCATATTGCGACGCACACCAACACATCGCTGGAAAGACCACGAAATTGTGCCCCAACCCAAGAAAATTTTTGCAGCGCAACATGGTCAATTTGAAGGCGCGCGCACGGTGGATTGAACGAACACACGAAGGCCGCGCGCGGTTTCGCGCCGACCGCATTCACATCATTTGTTTGGATTGAACGCTCGCCGCCCGATGTATCCGTGGCGCCGGGGGGCGGATTCTGGGGCCATCGTGGCCCCTGTTGGCGGATTCTCGGACCAATCGTGGTGCCTGGGGGCGGATTCGAACCACCGACACGCGGATTTTCAGTCCGCTGCTCTACCAACTGAGCTACCCAGGCCCGCCACGGCGGGAGCGGGGTCTATAGGCAAGCCACCGTCGCTTGTCCACTAGAGCTTGATGACGTCGGATCGACGTCTGAATCAAGCTCTACACGTTGAATGCAGATCACGATTCAGACCCAAGATGATCGTATCTAGGGCCATCGTGATCTGAAGAGAGGCGTCAATCTTGCCTCTCGTCCGGGGTGCTGTCTCCCTCTTCCGCGCCCACGTCGCCGGGGATGGCGTAGCGGCCAACCAGCCAGCGTTGCAGATCGACGTCGGCGCAGCGCCGCGAACAGAAGGGCCGGTATTCGGGCGTCTTGGCCTTGCCGCAGATCGGACAGACCGACTTGGTCACGCGCGCGCCACCTGGCCGGCGGAGGGCGCCAGGCCGGCCTCCGCGCGCAGCGAAAGGCGGGCGCCCAGGCGCGCCGTCAGGCTCGCCAGGGCCGGCGCGGCGGCGTCCACGACTTCGGGGGCGGCGACACCGACGAAGCGTCCGCCGCCGTCGGCGGAGGCCTCCCGCTCGAGCGCGCGAACGAGGTTCAGGGCATGGGTCAGGACGCTCGGCCCGCCGGATGGGTCGCTGAGGATGTCAAAGGCGGGTCTGGCGCGGCGTGGAATGGTCAGTTCGAGGGTCCCGAAACGACTGATCGCGCCCATGGTCACGCCGGGATTGTCGGGCCCGAAGGCGGCGCGCGCCGCCGACAGCAGCGCCGGGGCGTCATGCCCGCGACCGACCAGGTCAATGACGACCAGGCCGCCGAGACCCTTGAGGCGCAGCACCCGCGCCGCCACGCCCAGCGCGGCGAAATTGGCGGCCCGCGCCGCGCGCTTGGGCTCGGCGCCGCCGCGATCGCCAAGATCGACGTCAACGGCGATCAGGGCGCGGGTCGTTTCGACGGCCAGCGATCCACCGCCCGGAAGGGCGAATTCGGTCTGCAGGGACTCATCCTGTGCGCCATCGGCCACCGATCGGGCCACACCGCCGGTGCGGATTTCGGCGGCGTCGCGGACGTAACCCAGCAACTGCTCTTCCAGGGATGGCGCGGGCGCCAGCACGCGCGGCGCGCCTTCGGCGGGGCCGAGCAGGCGTGCCGAAGCCCCCTTGCCGGCCCGCGCCTCGGCGCGGATTTCCACCTCCACCGCCTGGCCCTCGACGAGGCGACCGGTTTCCGAGGTCAGGTTCAGGATTGCGTCCGGCCCCTCCCCCAGATCCAGAAAGGCCAGGCCGGCGGCGCGTTCCAGCGCGCGCACGCGGGCGACAAGGCGCGCGCCGAGAGCCTGGGCGGCGAGATCGCCGTCTCTGTGCAGGATAAGACGTTCGGGACGCCCATCGAGAGTGACGACACCGCGGCGCTCGCCGGGGGCGTCATCTATATACAGGCGTCGTTCGGTCATGCTGGTGCATAGCCCAGACCGCGAAGTAAGCCCATGGTCTCAAAAAGCGGCAGACCGACCACCGCGGTGTACGACCCGATCAGATTGGTGATGTGCGCGCCCGCCAGGCCCTGAATCCGGTAGCCGCCCGCGGCGCCGCGCCATTCGTCGCTGGCCAGAAGGGCGGTGATCTCCGCATCGGTCAGCCGCTTCATCTTCACCCGCGCCTCGGCCAGTCGACGGGCGACGCGACCATCCGGCGCGATCACGGTGACGGCGGTGAGAACGTGATGACCGCGGCCTGACAACCGCTGCAGCATGGCGCGCGCTTCCTCGACGGTCGCGGGTTTTCCCAGCATCCGGCGCTCGACCGCCACCACGGTGTCAGCGCCCAGAATAAAGGCGCCCGGATGCCGCGCCGCGCCCGCCCGCGCCTTGAGCGTCGCCAGACGCAGGGCCGCCATCCTCGGCGTCTCGCCCGGTAGAGGCGATTCATCAATGTCGCACGGATCGACCCGGTCAGGCGTCACGCCGGCCTGGGCCAGAAGGGCGAGACGACGGGGGCTGGCGCTGGCCAGCACCAGCGGCGCGGGAGATTTCAAGGTCGCGTTCACGCCCGCTCCTTAGCGGCAACCGCCATTGATGTCTTGGCCTCGCGTTTGTTCGCCCTTGAATGTCCGCGCGCGCCCGTTAGGGTGGGGCCGATTAGAACAACTGTTTGAGGGACGAATCGTCCCTTCCGGAGAGTCCCTGAGCATGAGCAAGCGTTTCGAAGGCACCCGCGACTATGTCGCCACCGACGATCTGAAGATCGCCGTCAACGCGGCGATCGCCCTTGAGCGCCCTTTGCTGATCAAGGGCGAGCCGGGGACCGGCAAGACGGTGCTCGCCTATGAAATCGCCAAGGCGTTGGATGCGCCCCTGATCACCTGGCACATCAAGTCGACCACCAAGGCGACGCAGGGCCTGTACGAATATGAGGCCGTCACCCGTCTGCGCGACAGCCAGCTGGGCGACGAGCGCGTCAAGGATGTGTCGAACTATATCAAGCGCGGCAAGCTGTGGGAGGCTTTCGACGCCGACGAACTGTCGGTGCTGCTGATCGACGAAATCGACAAGGCCGACATCGAGTTTCCCAACGATCTGCTGCAGGAGCTCGATCGGATGGAGTTCTATGTTTACGAGACCAACGAAACCATCAAGGCGAAGATCCGGCCGGTCGTCCTGATCACCTCGAACAATGAAAAGGAACTCCCCGACGCCTTCCTGCGCCGGTGTTTCTTCCACTACATCCGCTTCCCCGAGGAAGAGACCATGCGCGCCATCATCGACGTGCACTATCCGGGCATCAAGCAGAAGCTCGTCGCCGAAGCCCTGCGGATTTTCTACGACATCCGCAAGGTGCCGGGTCTGAAGAAAAAGCCGTCGACGTCGGAGTTGCTCGACTGGCTCAAACTGCTGATGGTCGAAGACATCGACGCCGACGCCCTGAAGGAACGCGACCCCACCAAGCTGATCCCGCCGCTGCACGGCGCCCTGCTGAAGAACGAACAGGATGTGCACCTGTTCGAACGACTGGCTTTCCTGGCCAGACGCGAAGGATCGGGCGCTCGGCCTGGGCAAAACTAGGCGAGAGCCCGTTACGGTTAATTCACTGGACCGGACCGGCCGACGGCCTCAACTACAGACGGGCACTGGCGGAGGAGCGGGCATGTCTAGAGCGCGTTTGGGAATTGCGAGCGTAGCGTTGTTGGGACTGGCGGCGTGCAACCCGCCCCACCCGCACGCCAAGGTCGAGGCGCCGCTGCGGGCGATTTCGGCGCTCGATTGTCCGTCCGAACAGGGCGATCTGACCCTCAAATCGGCGGCGTCGGATGGCCAGACCTGTCTTTACGGCACGGACAACGGCGGTCAGGTCACCCTGCAGCTGGTCAAATTCACCGGTGACCCGCAGGCCGCCCTCGCCCCGCTTGAAGCGCGCCTCAAGGCCGAGCTGCCGCCTGACACGCCAAGCACGACGGCGACAGCCTCCGCATCGGATAAGGGTGCGGTTGATATCAACCTTCCCGGCATTCACATCCACGCCAATGACCAGGACAAACACGGCGCGGCCAATGTGCAGGTTGGCGGCGGCGGCATGGGCGGCGTGACCGTCAACGCGCATGACAACAGCGCGCAGGTCGAAGTCGACGCGCGCGGCTCGGGCATTCGACGCACCTTCATCCTCACCACCGATCACCCCGGCCCGCACGGCTATAAGGTCGTCGGCTATAAAGCGGTCGGACCGGCGAGCGGTCCGCTGGTGGTCGCCTCGGTGCTCACCAAGGACGACGACAGCCTGCGCGACGACGTGCACGCTCTGCTCAGGCACAACGTCGGCGATTAGGGCTCCGGACGCCTCACACCGCTTGAACTGAACGAGGCGCGCCCTTACGACGCTTCGATCAGGAGACTCTAGGCGTGCAATTTTCGGATAAACTCGCGCGGGGCTGGGCGACGTCCGGTTCGCGGCTGTGTGTCGGTCTGGACCCCTTGCCCGAGCGGTTTCCGGCGCGGTTCGCCGCCGAGAAACGTCCGATCCTCGCCTTCAACAAACACATCATCGATCTGGTCGGCGATCTGGCCTGCGCCTTCAAACCGCAGGCCGCCCATCACGGCGCTCACGGCGCCGAGCGCGATCTGGAAGACACCATCGCCTATATCCGCGAAACGCGGCCCGGCGCGGTGGTGATCCTTGACGCCAAGCGCGGCGATATCGGATCGACGGCGGAACTCTACGCCCGCGAAGCCTTCGACCGCTATGACGCCGACGCGGTGACGGTGAACCCCTATATGGGCGACGAATCGATCCTGCCGTTTCTCGATCGGCCCGATCGCGGCGCGGTGATCCTGTGCCGGACCAGCAATCCCGACGCGGCGCGCTTTCAGGACGCCATGCTGGATGACGATCCGGTCTATGTGGCCGTCGCCCGCCGCGCCGAAGAGGTGTGGAACGCCAATGGCAACGTCATGCTGGTGGTCGGCGCGACCAGGATCGACGACATGGCCGGCGTCCGCGCCGCCGCCCCCAGCCTGACCTTCCTCGTGCCGGGCATTGGCGAACAAGGCGGATCGCCAGCGGACGTGGTGCGCGTCGGCCGCCGCGCCGATGGCGAAGGCCTGGTCGTCGCCGCCTCGCGCTCGATCCTCTACGCCGGCGGCGACAACGCCGTCCGCAGGGCCGCGGCGGACGCGCATCGGGCGCTCTTTTCTCCCTCGCCAAGTCCATGACCGCGAAGCGCCCCCTCCGTCACGGCGCAAGTTGGCGCCGCGCCACCTCCCCCGTCCTCTTCGGGACAGGGGATGAGCAAACGTGTCTCTTCTCCTCCCCTGTGCCTCTTCACGGGGGAGGTGGATCGCGCCTTCTTGCGCGAGACGGAGGGGGCGAACCGCGCCGCAAGGCGGGCGACGCATGAAAGCGCGACAAACCAAACCCCGCGCCTGGCAGCGGATGCTCTCGGGGCGTCGGCTGGATCTGCTCGACCCCTCCCCGCTCGACATCGAGATCGAAGACATCGCCCACGGCCTCGCCCGGGTGGCGCGCTGGAACGGCCAGACGCTCGGCGACCATCCGTTTTCGGTGGCGCAGCATTCGGTGGTGGTCGAGGAAATCGTCGCCCACATCCAGCCGGCGCTGGAGCCGCGCTGGCGCCTCGCCGCCCTGCTGCACGACGCCGCCGAATACGTCATCGGCGACATGATCTCGCCGTTCAAGGCGGCGCTGGGCCTCGACTATCGCCAGTTCGAGGACCGGCTGGAAAACGCCATCCACGTCCGCTTCGGCCTGCCGGCGCGCACGCCCGCGCCGATCAAGACCCTGATCAAGGCCGCCGACCGCGCCTGCGCCTTCTTCGAGGCGACGCAGCTGGCCGGGTTCGAGCACAAGGAGGCGCTCACCCTGTTCGGCGCGCCGCCGCGCGGTTACCATCTGGCGATCGAAGCCCTGTCTTCGAGCGAGGCGCAGGAACGCTATCTCCAGCGCCACCATTTGCTGTGCGAGGCGGCCGGATATCTGGGCGCGGCGTCCGCGTTCGACAGCGAATGACCACCTTGGTCGTCATCGGCCTCTCGGCGGTGATCGTGGCGCTACGCGACGGCGAAGCCAGCGTCCTCACCGTGCGTCCACGCGACGTCCTGACCGAGCGGACCTCGACCCTCGACGGCCTGCCATTCGGCCCGTTCGATCCCGATGATCATCGCACCTTCGATCTGGCCATGCGCGACTATGTGACCCGGCAGACGCGGTTTGAGCTCGGCTACGTCGAGCAGCTTTACACCTTCGGCGACAAGGGCCGCGACGCGCCGCTGGCCGACGTCGGCGCCGGCGGCGCGCGGGTGATCTCGGTCGGCTATCTCGCCCTGGCGCCGACGGCGGTGGACACCCAGGCGCCCGACACCGCCTGGTCGTCGTGGTCCAGGTTTTTTCCGTGGGAGGATTGGCGCGACGGGCGCCCCGGCTTGATCGATCAGGCCATCGCGCCGGCGCTGGCCAAATGGGCCGCTCGATCGGAGACGCGCAAAAGCCGCGCGCGTCTTCTCTTCGCCCTCGATGGCGCGCGCTGGAACGAAGAGCGCGTGCTCGACCGCTATGAGCTGCTCTACGAGGCCGGCCTCGCCCCCGAAGCGGCCCGCGACCGCGATCGCGCGGAAGGCGGCGCGCCGGCCGAACCGCAGGCCCTGTCGCCGGCCTTCGGCGAGCCGATGATCTCCGACCACCGCCGTATCCT
Source organism: Caulobacteraceae bacterium (assembly GCA_025352085.1). Lineage (GTDB taxonomy): Bacteria > Pseudomonadota > Alphaproteobacteria > Caulobacterales > Caulobacteraceae > Acaudatibacter. The sequence continues at coordinate 6,792 of JANXUA010000009.1, forward strand.
CGCCACCGGGCTGGGGCGTCTGCGCGGCAAGCTGAAATACCGGCCGGTGATTTTCGAGCTGATGGGCGAGGAGTTCACCCTCTCGGCCCTGCAGCGCGCGGTCGAGGCGATATCGGGCGTCGCCCTGCACAAACAGAATTTTCGCCGCGTGGTCGAGCGCACCGATCTGGTCGAAGGCCTCGGCCGCATGGACGCCGACACCGGCGGCCGCCCGGCGGAACTGTTTCGCTTTCGGCGCGAGATTCTGGAGGCCCGTCCGGCGTCGGGATTGTCGCTGTCGCTGTTGCGGGAATGGCCGGCGCGATGACCTCGGGTCTACCGCCTCCCCGGACGCAGACGCCGGCCATCGCCCCGATCCCGAACGCCGGACGCGTCGCGGAAACGCCATCACAAACCGGCTCATTGGGGCGATCCTTGCCATCAAATGGGCGACACCGCCACACAGGCGGGAAATCGATATGGCAGATATTGCCCGAAAATCGGCGAAAGGAGCCGGTTTAATGCAATTTCGACGCCGATATTGCGAAGCTGCAATTTCTCGTTAGGCTGAAATTATAGCGTCGGTTTGAAATCGACGCGAGACGACGTCGGCAAACCGGCACGTCGCTTTCACAGGGGGACTATCGAATATGTCTAGGACTCTCAAGTCGCGACTGCGTGGTTGCACGGCGGTCGGCGTCGCTCTCGCCGTCGCCGGCCTGGTCGCGCCCAACGCATCGCTGGCGGCCGACGCCGTTCAGACCACCGCGGCGAAGAAAGCCAGCGCGCCGGACGTCAATGAAGTCGTTGTCGTCGGTTCACGCATCCGACACGACAACTACAATTCGCCATCGCCGATCGAGGTCATCACCCACGACGAGGCCACTCTGGCCGGCTTCCAAAGCACCACCGAACTCCTCCAGGGCACGGCGGTGACAGGCGGCACGGCGCAGATCAATAATGCCTTCGGCGGTTTCGTGACCAACGGCGGTCCCGGCGCCAATACGATTGGCTTGCGCGGCCTCGGCGCGACGCGGACCCTGGTCCTGCTCAACGGCCGCCGGCTGGCCCCCGCGGGCACGCGGGGCGCGGTGGGGTCGCCGGACCTGAACGTCCTGCCCGACGCCATGATCGATCACATCGAGATCCTCAAGGACGGCGCTTCATCGATCTACGGCTCCGACGCCGTCGCCGGCGTGATCAACATCATCACCAAGCGCGGCATCAAGGGCGCGACCCTGGAAGGTCAGTTCAGCAACCCCGGCGAACCGGGCCAGGAAGCGCGCGGCTCGATTGTCGCCGGCTGGACCAGCGACCGCTGGGAGGTTTCCGGCTCGTTCGAATACTACGAGCGCGACAACCTCACTCTGAAGGACCGGTCGTGGACGCAGTGCAACACCGACTATTTATTCGACAAATCGACCGGCGACTCGCTCGATTTCATCGACCCGAAAACCGGCAAAACCAAGTGCTATCCGATCACCACCACCGGGGACAACGGCGTAACGATCAACACCATCGCCACCAACACCCGGACCGG
>JANXUA010000025.1 GCA_025352085.1 Caulobacteraceae bacterium
CCGACCTCGCCAGTCAGGGAAATCTTGCGGATTTTAGGATGGCGGCTGAGCAGGCGGCCGGTGTCGGCGAAGCCCTGCACCACGTTGAACACGCCGTCCGGCAGGCCGGCTTCTGTATAGATTTCCGCCAGCCGCAAAGCGGTCAGCGGCGTCAGTTCGGCCGGCTTGAAAATCATCGCATTGCCGCAAGCCAGCGCCGGCGCGCTCTTCCAGCAGGCGATCTGCAGGGGATAGTTCCACGCCCCGATGCCGGCGACGACGCCCAGCGGCTCGCGCCGGGTGTAGCCGAACGCCGATGGCCCCAGGTCGATGTGCTCGCCCGCCAAGGTCGCGGCGAGCCCGCCGTAATACTCCAGGCAATCGGCGCCCGAGTGCACATCGACCGCCAGGGTCTCGGCGATCGGCTTGCCGGTGTCGCGGGTTTCCAGCTCGGCCAGTTCGGCATTGGCGGCGCGCAACAGGTCGGCGGCGCGCTTGAGCACCCGGCCGCGCTCGGTTCCGGTCAGGGCGGCCCACGCTCGCTGCCCGCGCCCGGCGGCCTCGACCGCCTGATCGCCCACGGCCGCGTCGGCGATCTCGATCGTGGCCAGGATTTCGCCGGTGGCGGGATTGACGGTTGTGAAGGTCTCGCCCGAGCCGGTGACATAGCGGCCACCAACATAGTTGCGGCGAATGGTGTCCGCCCCAAGCCCCGTAAAAGCGATGGATGTCGATGCGGACGGCGGCATGCGGTTCCCTGAGCGCGAAATTTCGGGTCGCTCCTTAAGGCGCCGGGCGAACAGGCGGTCAATCCCCGCGCCAGGGCCACCAATCGGAAGCGGATGACCGCGCTGTAGCCTACGTCGGAGATGCCGTGACGGCGCGGGCGGATAGGACCCGCGCCACTCCAGATCTTTCTATTCGAAGTTCTCCGAAATTGATTGTCGCACCCGCCTTCGAAATTGTTCCAGTGGAGGAAGTCCTCCCTGAGGCACGCTCAGAACACACTGACTCGAGCGTTCGGCCCCGTCCGAGACCGGACTGCTCTTCGCGCGCGCCAAGCAATAAGTGTCGATGCCGGACACCCGCCCCTCTTCGGCCAAAGACTCCGAAGAGCGGTCACTCCTGGCGATGAACAGGATCTTGGTGATCTTTGGCCCCAAAAGCGCGAACTGCGGCTCGGTGGCGTCATTCATCAGGTTGAATATCGGTTTGGCCGCGTATTCGCGCGGAGTTGAAAAGTGAGTCTTGGTGTCGATAACAACGGCGACGTCGGATTTCGGCAGCAACGGATACCCTGCGCCCGGAAATGCCTCAGGCGGTAGTCCGGTCAACGGTGATCGATGGACCACCACGTCCCATGACCGCGATCGCAGCCCAGGACGATCAGGGTCGAAGATCTGGGACGGTCCCGACGTTGTCCAGCCATCGGGCAACCATTGCCTCACGAGGTAGGCAACCCGTGCCTCGAACCACGGTCCGATGATGACCATCGTTTGATGCGCGGAGGACTCCACGGCGACGAGGTCCCGAACGAGCCGATCTGTCTCCTGATCCGCCGGGCCGGTCCAACTGACGGTCACGTTGTGAAGCTGGTCGTAGCGGCAATCCGCTGCATCGTGTCCCATCGAACGCCCCCTTAAACCATGACCCCAACTAACATCGATACCGTCGAAGCGGTAGATGTCCGCCGACGAGTTCGGATTGCGGTGACGGCCGCAGGATATCCGATCACACCAATTCCAGGCGCAGTTCCCGTCCCACGGAAGCGGCGGCGTTTTGCAGGGTTTCGATGGTCACATTGCCTTTCGCCTTGAGGATGCGGTCAACCTGCGCCCGGCTCGTGTGCATGAGTTCAGCGAGCGTCGCCTTGCTCATGCCTTGGCGCTCCATCTCCTGGGTGAGTTGCCAGGCGACGACGCGCGTGGCCGCCTCGTGGCGCGCGGTCTGACGGATGCCATCTTCGTCCAAGACATCATCCAAACTCGAGCCCCAATGAGGATTGCTTTTGCTCATGTTTTCATCTCCTTCATCCGTTGCCGCGCCAGGGCGATTTCCTCGGGCGGGCTCGTTCGGGTCTTCTTGATGAAGCCGTTCACCACACCGATGCGGCCTTCATCGACGAAAAACACCAATCGCGCGATCCGGCGGCTCGGCAGGCGGCTGCGCACTTCCCAAAGGCCGTCGCCAAGGGCGCGACACAGCGGCATTCCAATCGGCCAGCCAAATTGCACGGTCGCAAGATCGACCCCGATCACCCGCCGATCAGCGGGCGGCAGGTCCCTCAACCACGACAAGACCGGCTCGGCGCCGCCCGCCGTGCGATAGAAAAAGACCGGTATCTCCACAAGCCGCGTGTCTGGCACGACGCCTCCCTGCCGAAAATGTATCATATAAAATACGCCGATTCAATGAAGGTTCGCCGCGATCGCGCTTCCCCCGTTTGTGCGCTCGCGCGGTTCGGCTTAAGAATGCGCGCTTGAGAATCCCCAAGCGCGAAATTTCGGGTCGCTCCTTAAGGTGCCGGGCGGGGAGGCGGTCAATCCCCGCGCCAGGGCCACCAATCGGAAGCGGATGACGGCCTTGCCGCGCGCGCCCCCGCGTCGGTGGGAAAGCTTGGCCTTTGAGCGTCCGCGCCTGCGGCGACTCTGATGAAGCCCTTGCAGCGTGATACCACTTCTAGTATCAGAAGTTATGGTGATCCATGGATGAACGGGAAGTCGATTGGCGCGGTAGCACCTACAAGGACCTCAGCGACATGCCGGCCAAGGTTCGGCAGACCTTCGGTTTCGCTCTGGGTTTGGCCCAGAACAATCTGTCGTATGAGGATGCCAAGACGCTCTCGGGGTTCAAGCCGGCGTTGGTTGAGATCCTCGAGGACGACGACGGCGACACCTACCGTGCGGTTTACACCGCGCACTTCGATGACGTCGTTTATGTGCTGCATTGCTTCAAGAAGAAGTCGACCAAAGGTCGCTCGCTTCCGAGCCGCGATAAGGAAACCATCGAAGCGCGCCTCGCCGAGGTGAAGAAGATCGAGGCGGAAAAGGCGAAACTGAAGAAGCGAGGATCATGATGAGCGGACATAAGACCCAGGCCGGTCAAAGCGTTCTGGACCAACTCGATCTCGACCAAGGGTTTGTCGTGAAGGCGAAGCTAGCGCAGCGCCTCGCCCGTTCGATTGCCGAGATGGGACTGAGCCAGCGTGAAGCGGCCGGCCGTTTGCCGATCGCTCAGCCCAAGCTGTCCTTGATCACCCGTGGCAAGCTCGACGACATCAGCCAAGCCAAGCTTGAAGAGTGCCTCCGGGCGCTCGGTCATGACATCGAGATTTCGATCGGCCGTCGTCACGAGGGCGTTGGGGAATTCAGAATTCGCGAATTTGCCTAATGGCGACCAATATATCTTCTCGAAATTCGTCAACGTGGCTCTGCCGACTTCTATCTGCGCATCAAATATAGTGCCTTCGAACTGCCTGACCCCCTTCAGGCAGTCGTCGCGAATGACAAC
>JANXUA010000026.1 GCA_025352085.1 Caulobacteraceae bacterium
CGTTGGCCGGCGAGAGAATGTTGTTGGTGCTCATCATCAGCACCCGCGCCTCAAGCTGGGCTTCCAACGACAGGGGCACGTGCACGGCCATCTGGTCGCCGTCGAAGTCGGCGTTGAACGCGGTGCAGACCAGCGGGTGCAGCTGGATCGCCTTGCCCTCAATCAGCTTGGGCTCGAACGCCTGGATGCCGAGGCGGTGCAGCGTCGGCGCGCGGTTGAGCAGGACCGGGTGCTCGCGGATCACCTCTTCGAGGATGTCCCACACCTGCGGTTGCTCGCGCTCGACCATGCGTTTGGATTGCTTGACCGTGCCCGAAAGGCCTTTGGCGTCGAGGCGCGCATAGATGAACGGCTTGAACAGTTCGAGCGCCATCTTCTTGGGCAGGCCGCACTCGTGCAGCTTCAGATCGGGACCGACGACGATGACCGAACGGCCCGAATAGTCGACACGCTTGCCGAGCAGGTTCTGGCGGAAACGCCCCTGCTTGCCTTTCAGCATATCGGCCAGCGATTTCAGCGGACGCTTGTTGGCGCCGGTGATCACCCGGCCGCGACGACCGTTGTCGAACAGGGCGTCGACCGATTCCTGCAACATGCGCTTTTCGTTGCGGATGATGATGTCCGGCGCGCGCAGTTCGATCAGGCGCTTGAGGCGATTGTTGCGGTTGATCACCCGGCGATAAAGATCGTTCAGGTCGGAGGTGGCGAAGCGGCCGCCGTCGAGGGGCACCAGCGGGCGCAGCTCGGGCGGAATGACGGGGATGACCGTCATCACCATCCACTCGGGCTTGTTGCCGCTCTCGCTGAAGGCCTCGAGCAATTTGAGGCGTTTGGAGGTCTTCTTAAGCTTGATCTCCGAAGTGGTGGTCAGCAGCTCTTCACGCAGACGATCGGCCTCGGTGACCAGATCAATCTGCTTGAGCAGGCCCTGAATGGCCTCCGCGCCGATCTCGGCGCTGAAACTGTCGTCGCCGAACTCCTCCTGGAAGCGCATGTACTCGTCTTCGCTGAGCAGCTGGTGCTGCTTGAGGCTGGTGAGGCCCGGCTCGGTGACGATGTAGTATTCAAAATACAGAACCCGCTCAATGTCCTTGAGCGGCATGTCCAGCATCATGGCGATGCGGCTGGGGAGGGACTTCAGGAACCAGATGTGGGCGACCGGGGACGCCAGTTCGATGTGGCCCATCCGCTCGCGCCGCACGCGCGCGAGGGTGACTTCGACGCCGCACTTTTCGCAGATAATACCTTTATATTTCATACGCTTGTACTTGCCGCACAAGCACTCGTAGTCCTTGGTCGGACCGAAGATGCGGGCGCAGAACAGGCCGTCGCGCTCCGGCTTGAAGGTCCGGTAGTTGATGGTTTCGGGCTTTTTGATCTCGCCGAACGACCACGAGCGGATCTTTTCCGGGCTCGAGAGCGCGATACGGATTTGGTCGAAGGTCGGCGCGGCGACCACCGGATTGAAAATATTCAGGACTTCCTGGTTCATGTCGACATCCAGATCGTCAGAGGAAAGTGTAAGGCGATGGGGAGGGGCTGACGGCCCCTCCCCCCGCAATGGGCGTATCGGTCGCTGGCGCGGCTTAGCTGTTTTCCAGCTCGACGTTCAGGCCGAGGGAGCGCATTTCCTTGACCAGAACGTTGAAGCTTTCGGGGATGCCCGCCTCGAAGGCGTCGTCGCCGCGAACGATGGATTCGTAGACCTTGGTGCGGCCGGCGACATCGTCGGACTTGACGGTGAGCATTTCCTGCAGGGTGTAGGCGGCGCCGTAGGCTTCGAGGGCCCACACCTCCATTTCCCCGAACCGCTGACCGCCGAACTGCGCCTTGCCGCCCAACGGCTGTTGGGTGACCAGGCTGTAGGGGCCGATGGACCGGGCGTGGATCTTGTCATCCACCAGGTGGTGCAGCTTGAGCATATAGATATAGCCCACGGTGACCGGGCGCTTGAAGGCATTGCCGGTCTGGCCGTCATACAGGGTCACCTGACCGGTACGGCTGAGGCCCGCCGCCTCCAGCAGGTTTTCGATATCCTGGATGTGCGCGCCGTCGAACACCGGCGTGGCGATGGGAACGCCTTTGGAAAGGTTGCGCGCCAGTTCGATCAGTTCGTCCTCGTCGTCGGGGAGAATCTGATCGGGGCCGTAGATGGCGCGCAGCCGATCGCTGAGGGCCTGTTTCTGCCCGCCGTGCTGCCACGCTTCTAGCAGGTCGGCGATCTGCTTGCCGAGGCCCGCGCACGCCCACCCAAGGTGAGTTTCGAAAATCTGGCCGACGTTCATCCGCGAGGGCACACCCAGGGGGTTGAGCACCACGTCCACCGGCGTACCGTCTTCCAGGTGCGGCATGTCTTCCAGCGGCAGGATCTTGGAAATGACCCCCTTGTTGCCGTGGCGGCCGGCCATTTTGTCGCCCGGCTGCAGCTTACGCTTCACCGCCACGAACACCTTGACCATCTTCATCACGCCGGGGGGCAGTTCGTCGCCGCGCTGCAGCTTGTCGACCTTGTCCTCGAACCGGCGATCCAGACGCTTGCGGGCGTCATCGAACAGCCGGCGCATGGACTCAAGCTCGCCCATGGCCTTTTCGTCGTCGACGGCGATTTGCCACCACAGGCCCGGCGCGATCTCTTCGATCTTTTCCGGGGTGATCTCGCCGCGTCCCAGACCCTTGGGACCGGAGACGGCGTTGCGGCCGACCAGCAATTCGCGCAGACGCGAGGTCATGTTGCGGTTGAGGATGGCGAATTCGTCGTCGCGGTCCTTGCCGAGGCGATCGATTTCCTCGCGTTCGATGGCGACGGCCCGTTCGTCCTTGTCGACGCCGTGACGGTTGAACACGCGCACTTCCACCACCGTGCCGGCGACGCCGGGCGGCAGGCGCAGCGAGGTGTCGCGCACGTCGGAGGCTTTTTCGCCGAAGATGGCGCGCAGCAACTTTTCCTCCGGAGTCATCGGCGACTCGCCCTTGGGCGTGACTTTACCGACCAGAATATCGCCCGGCAGAACCTCGGCGCCGATAGCGACAATGCCCGCCTCGTCGAGATTGCGCAGGGCTTCCTCGCCGACATTAGGGATGTCGCGGGTAATTTCCTCAGGGCCCAACTTGGTGTCGCGGGCCATGACCTCGAACTCCTCGATGTGGATCGAGGTGAACACGTCATCGCGGACGATGCGCTCGGAGATGAGGATGGAGTCCTCGAAGTTGTAGCCGTTCCACGGCATGAAGGCGACCAGAGCGTTGCGGCCCAGGGCCAGTTCGCCCAGATCGGTTGACGGACCGTCGGCGATGATGTCGCCGGCGTTAAGCACATCGCCGACCCGGACCAGCGGACGCTGGTTGATGCAGGTGTTCTGGTTCGAGCGCTGGAACTTGCTCAGACGATAGATATCGACGCCGGGCTTGGTGGCGTCGGTCTCTTGCGTCGCACGAATGACGATCCGGGTGCCGTCGATCTGCTCGACGACGCCGGGACGGCGCGCGATGACCACGGCGCCGGAGTCGCGAGCAACCACGTCTTCCATGCCGGTGCCGACCAGCGGCGCGTCCGACTGGATCAGCGGCACGGCTTGACGCTGCATGTTCGAACCCATCAGGGCGCGGTTGGCGTCATCGTTTTCCAGGAAGGGGATCAGGGCCGCGGCCACCGAGACCACCTGCATCGGGCTGACGTCCATCAGATCGACGTCGGCTTTGGCCAGCAGGGTCGGTTCGCCGTTGATCCGGCCGGGGACCAGATCGTCGACGATCTCGCCGTCGCGCAGGGCGATATTGGCCTGGGCGATGACGTGCTTGGCCTCTTCCATGGCCGACATATAGACCACCTCCTTGGTGATCTTGCCGTCCTTGACCCTGCGATACGGGCTTTCGATGAAGCCGTATTTGTTGACCACCGCATGGGTCGCCAGGGAGTTGATCAGCCCGATGTTCGGGCCTTCGGGCGTTTCAATCGGGCAGATGCGGCCGTAGTGAGTCGGGTGCACGTCGCGCACCTCGAAGCCGGCGCGCTCGCGCGTCAGACCACCGGGGCCAAGCGCCGAGAGACGGCGCTTGTGGGTGATCTCGGACAAGGGATTGGTCTGGTCCATGAACTGCGACAGCTGCGAGGAGCCGAAGAACTCCCGCACCGAAGCGGCCGCCGGCTTGGCGTTGATCAGATCGTGCGGCATGACCGTGTCGATATCGACACTGGACATGCGCTCCTTGATCGCCCGCTCCATGCGCAGCAGCCCGACGCGGTACTGATTTTCCAGCAGCTCGCCGACCGAGCGCACCCGGCGATTGCCCAGGTTGTCGATGTCGTCGATCTCGCCACGGCCGTCGCGCAGGCCGACCAGGGTTTTGAGCACTTCCAGCACGTCTTCCTTGCGGATCACGCGCACGTCGTCTGGGCAGTCCAGCTCCAGGCGAATGTTCATCTTCACCCGCCCGACGGACGAGAGATCATAGCGTTCCTTGTCGAAGAACAGGCTCTTGAACATGGCCTCGGCCGCTTCGATCGTCGGCGGCTCGCCGGGACGCATCACCCGGTAGATGTCAAACAGGGCGTCTTCGCGGATCGCGTTCTTATCCACGCGCAGGGTGTTGCGCATGTAGGCGCCGACGGTGACGTGATCGATGTCCAGGACATCGATGGTGGTGAAGCCCTTTTCCTCCAGGGAGGCGATGGCGGCGACATCCAGCTCGTCGCCGGCTTCGGCGTAGATTTCGCCGGTGGCCGGATTGACCTCGTCTCTGGCCAGATAGCGGCCCACCAGGGCCTCGGGCGACAGCAAAAGGGTCTTCAGACCATTGTCGGCCAGTTTCTTGGCGTGGCGCGCGGAAATCTTGGTTCCGGCGGGGGCCACTTCTTCGCCTGTGTCGGCGTCGATGAGGGCGAATTCCGGCTTCACGCCGCGCCAGCGCTCGGGCTTGTAGGGGGTCGCCCAACCGCCCTCGGCGCCGTCGCGCTTCACGTAAGGCACGACGTCATAAAAGGTGGTCAGGATTTCCTCGCCGTCCATCCCCAGCGCATAGAGGAAGGTGGTGGCCGGCAGCTTGCGGCGCCGGTCGATCCGGCAATAAACCACATCCTTGGCGTCGAATTCGAAGTCGAGCCACGACCCGCGATAGGGAATGATCCGCGCGGCGAACAGCAGCTTGCCGGACGAATGGCTCTTGCCCTTGTCATGGTCAAAAAACACGCCGGGCGAGCGGTGCATTTGCGAAACGATCACCCGCTCGGTGCCATTGACGACGATGGTGCCCTTGTCGGTCATGAGCGGGATGTCGCCCATGTAGACATCCTGTTCCTTGATGTCCTTGACCGAACGGGCCTGGGTTTCCTCGTCGGTCTCCCACACGATCAGGCGCAACTTGACCTTCAGCGGCGCGGCGTAGGTCATGTCGCGCTGAATGCATTCCTCGACGTCGTATTTGGGATCTTCGAACTCATACGAGACGTATTCGAGCATGGCCCGCTCGTTGAAGTCCTTGATCGGAAACACCGACTTGAACACCGCTTCGATGCCCTCGTCGCGGCGCTGGGCCGGACGGACCTCGCGCTGCAGAAACTGCTCATAGGACGACCGCTGCACTTCAATGAGGTTCGGCATGCGGACGGCTTCGGGAATGCGCCCGAACGACATCCGAATGCGTTTCTTGCCGGTGAACGATTGTCCGGTAAGCGGTTTCGTCATGTTGTTTCCCTTGAGCGACACGAGAGGAAATAGGTCCTCACGCGTCTAAATGATCCACGCGTCCACCCTCGGATCGAACGGGGGATATTGGCGCGAGGTCCAAAATCACATGCCGTTCGCCGGACGCTGGAAGTGCCCGCCGCTAGGAAAAAAGCGGCGGCGTCCCTTCGCTGTGGTCGGAGGGCGAGCGACCAAGCCTCGGGACGTAAGAAACGCGCACCGGTGAGAGTGCGCGTTGGATCAGGTTTGATTGAGCGGAGAACGCTTCTAAACGTATCTCCGCCCAATGAAAAGAGGCAATTTACATTTTCCGGAGCGCGGGCGCCTCGCCCGCGAACCGTCGAAAGAGGCGGGCGAGGCGCCCGCCCTCCCGTTCTTATTTCACTTCAACGGAGGCGCCGGCCGCTTCGAGCTTGGCCTTGATGTCGGCAGCTTCCTGTTTGGAGACGTTTTCCTTGACGGCCTGCGGCGCCGCTTCGACCAGGTCCTTGGCTTCTTTCAGGCCCAGGTCCGGGCGGATGCCGCGAACTTCCTTGATCACGTTGATCTTCTTGTCTCCGGCGCCGGTCAGGGTGACGGTGAATTCGGTTTGCTCTTCGGCTGCTTCGACCGGGGCGGCCGCGGCGGGGCCGGCGGCGGCCATCGCGACCGGCGCGGCGGCGGAGACGCCCCACCTATCTTCGAGCAGCTTGGAAAGTTCGGCCGCTTCCAGAACGGTCAGGCCGGACAGGTCATCGACCAGTTTTTCGAGTTTCGACATGGGGGGTGGTCCTTCTTGAGAAATTCTTGCGAGGGGTGGGATGTGAACTTAAGCGGCGTCTTTGACGGCGTAGGCGCCGATGACCCGGGCGAGGCCGGCCGCGGGCGCCTGCAGGACGCCGGCGACACGGGTGGCCGGGGCGTTGAGGAGGCCCACGAGCTTGGCGCGGAGCTGGTCGAGCGACGGCAGTTTGGCCAGAGCGTCAACGCTCTTGGCGTTGAGCACCAGTTCGCCCATCAGGCCGCCGACGATAATGAACTTCTCATTGTCCTTGGCGTATTGCGTGGCGACCTTGGCGGCGGAAACCGCGTCGGGGCCATAGGCGATGGCGACCGGACCGGTGAACATGCTCAAAGCGCCGGCGTCGGCATCCGCCAGGGCCTTTTGCACCAGCGTATTCTTGACAACCTTCAGCGACGCGCCCTCCAGGCGCAGCCGATGACGCAGGTCTTCCATTTGTTTGACGGTAATGCCGGCGTAGTGGGTGACCACGACGGCGCCGGCCCCGGCGAACACGCCTTTCAGCGCCTCGATCGATTCTGACTTCTGGGCGCGATCCATGGCGACATCCTTCAAACGATAGTAGGCCCAAACGGGATCGCTCCCGCTCGCGCGTGAATGCTTCGAAACTGCCCATGAGGATGCGACGGCGCCCGCGCCGCCCGCAACGAGGGCGAGGGAGGAACCAATTCGCGTCCCGTCTCCCCGCGGCGGAAGGTTTAAGCCCCCAACTTTACAGGAAAGGGGGCCCGCGGTTCTTGGACAGGTGATCCGGGCTGACCCGGATCGGAGGCGGGCTTATAGCGGAAGATCATCGGGCGTTCAACCCACCCCATCGACACAGGGTCACATGCCCTAACGACCTCCCTCCCGACAAAGGGGAGGGAGGAACCCGCGCCGCTTAAGCCCCGATGGAGGCGGTATCGACCTTGAAACCGGGGCCCATGGTCGAGGAGAGGCTGATCCGCTTGATATAGATGCCCTTGGCGCCGGTCGGTTTGGCCTTGGCCAGGGCGCCCACCAGGGCCTTGACGTTGGCGGTGATGGCGTCGTCGGTGAAGCTGGCCTTGCCAATGCCGGCATGAATGATGCCGGACTTTTCGACGCGGAACTCGATCGCGCCGCCCTTGGCGTCCTTGACCGCCTGGCCGACGTTCGGCGTGACGGTGCCGACGCGCGGGTTGGGCATCAGGCCGCGTGGGCCGAGGATCTTACCCAGACGCCCGACGAGGGCCATCATGTCGGGCGTGGCGATAACCCGGTCGAACTCCATGAAGCCGCCTTGAATGCGCTCCACCAAATCCTCGGCGCCCACGATATCGGCGCCGGCCGCGGTGGCTTCCGCGGCCTTGGCGTCCTTGGCGATGACGGCGACGCGAACGTCGCGACCCGTGCCGGACGGCAGAGACACCACGCCGCGCACCTGCTGGTCGGCATGGCGCGGATCGACGCCGAGGTTGACGGCGATCTCAATGCTTTCGTCGAACTTGGCCGTGGCGTTGGTCTTCACCAGCTTGACGGCGTCGGGCAGGGCGTGGATCGCGTCGCGATCGCCGGTCCAGGCCTTCAGTCTCTTGGCTTGCTTGGTCATGGTCCTAGGCCTCCACGATCTTGAGGCCCATGGCCCGGGCGGATCCCTCAATGATCCGGGCAGCCGCCTCGATGTCGTTGGCGTTGAGGTCCTTCATCTTCTTCTCGGCGATCTCGCGCAGCTGGGTGCGGGTGACATCGCCGACGGTTTCGCGACCGGTCTTGCCGGAGCCCGATTTGATGCCGACGATTTCCTTGAGGAAGTGGGTCGCCGGCGGGGTCTTGGTGACGAAGGTGAAGCTCTTGTCCTGATAGACGGTGATCACCGTCGGCAGGGGCGTGCCTTTGACCATGCTCTCGGTGCGCGCGTTGAACTCCTTGCAGAAGCCCATGATGTTGACGCCGCGCTGGCCGAGGGCCGGCCCGATCGGCGGCGACGGCGTGGCCGAGCCCGCCTTCACCTGCAGCTTGATATAGCCCAGAATCTGTTTAGCCATGATCTCCTCTTAATCCCGGGGAACCCGGGTCTGGTGAGCCGTGGTGCGGGGTGGCGTCCCTCCCACGGATTTGACCCGGCCCGAACGGACCGGGAATGTGTTATCGCGTCAGCTGATCTTCTCCACCTGCGCGTATTCGAGTTCGACCGGGGTGGCGCGGCCGAAGATCGAGACGGTGACACGCAGGCGGGCGCGATCTTCGTCAACCTGTTCGACCGAACCGTTGAAGCTGGCGAATGGGCCGTCGGTCACCCGCACGGCCTCGCCAATTTCGAAACTGATGGTCGGCTTGGGCCGTTCGACCCCCTCCTCGATGGAGCCGATGATTCGCGCCACTTCCTTTTCTGACACCGGCATCGGTTTGAGTCCGGAGCCCAGGAAACCGGTCACCTTCGGCGTGTTCTTGACCAGGTGATAGGCTTCGTCGGACAGATCCATCTTCACCAACACATAGCCGGGAAAGAATTTGCGCTCGGCGTTGATCTTGCGGCCGCGGCGGATCTCCACCACGTCTTCGGTCGGCACCAGAATTTCCGAAAAGCTGTCATCCAGGCCCTGGGTGTGGGCCTGTTCGCGGATGCTGTCGGCGACCTTCTTCTCGAAGTTCGAATACGCGTGAACGATATACCATTTGTGGTGCGGATTACCGGCATGGGCCGTTGGTGCGGTCGTCATCTTGCAAGCTACTCCGCGTTGGCCAATTTCAGGAGAAAACTCTCCGCGACGCTCAGGAGGGCGTCGGCGCCGAAGAAGAAGGCCGCCGTAAAAAGCACCAAGATTCCGACCATCACCGAGGTGATCCAGGTCTCTTTCCAGCTCGTCCAGGTAACCTTGCGCCGCTCGAGGTCAACCTCGCGCAGGAATTGCACCGGGTCGAACGGCTTTTTCGGAGTTTGCGCGACCGGCGCGCCGCCGACCGCCACCGCGCTCGCCTTCAGCGACGTGCGCGGACGCAGTTTGGTCTGAACGATGTCTTGGTTCTTGGCCATGGGCGGCCTCTCAACTCTCTCTGTCTAAGATCGATACGCGCAAACCGCGTCCGACATCACTCACGATCACTATGGTGGCAGGAGTGGGGGGACTCGAACCCACGACCCTCGGTTTTGGAGACCGATGCTCTACCAGCTGAGCTACACTCCTTCGAACGACCAATCTCCAAACGGCCAAACTTTCGATCCCAATGAACAACGCGCCGGAGAGCTTGCTTGCCCGCCGGCGCGTTCGGCTCATCGCCGTTCAGGAGCGTCGTCTAGCAGGAGCGACGCCCGCCTTCAAGCGTCGCCCCCTCGTCCCTGGCGGACTGGGACTATTTGACGATCTTGACCACCACACCCGAGCCGACGGTCCGACCGCCTTCGCGAATGGCGAAGCGCAGCTTTTCCTCCATGGCGATCGGGGTGATCAGTTCGACATCCAGCTCGGCGTTGTCGCCGGGCATGATCATCTCCACGCCTTCCTTCAGACGGATGATGCCCGTCACGTCGGTGGTGCGGAAATAGAACTGCGGCCGATAGTTGGTGAAGAACGGCGTGTGCCGGCCGCCTTCGTCCTTGGTCAGGATGTAGGCTTCGGCCACGAATTGGGTGTGCGGCGTGATCGAACCGGGCTTGCACAGCACCTGGCCGCGCTCGACGTCTTCACGCTTGGTGCCGCGCAGCAGAACGCCGACATTATCGCCCGCCTGGCCCTGGTCGAGCAGCTTGCGGAACATTTCGACGCCGGTGCAGATGGTTTTTTGCACCGGACGAATGCCGACGATTTCGACTTCCTCGCCGACCTTCACAATGCCGCGTTCGACGCGGCCTGTGACCACGGTGCCGCGGCCGGAGATGGAGAACACGTCTTCCACCGGCATCAGGAAGGGCAGATCGACGGGGCGTTCCGGCTGCGGAATGTAGTCGTCAACCGCGTCCATCAGGGCCATGACCGCCTCTTCGCCGATCTTGGGGTCCTTGCCTTCGACGGCCGCGACGGCCGAACCCTTGACGATCGGAATGTCGTCGCCGGGGAAATCATAGCTGGAAAGCAGCTCGCGCACTTCCATTTCAACCAGTTCAAGCAGTTCTTCGTCGTCGACGAGGTCGACCTTGTTCATGAACACCACCAGGGCCGGCACGCCGACCTGACGGGCCAACAGGATGTGCTCGCGGGTCTGCGGCATGGGACCGTCGGCGGCGGACACCACCAGGATGGCGCCGTCCATCTGCGCCGCGCCGGTGATCATGTTCTTCACATAGTCGGCGTGGCCGGGGCAGTCGACGTGGGCGTAGTGACGCTTCTTCGTCTCATATTCCACGTGGGCGGTGTTGATGGTGATGCCGCGAGCCTTCTCTTCGGGCGCCGCATCGATATCCGCATAGGACATCGCCGTCGCGCCGCCGGCCTTCGCCAGGACCATGGTGATCGCCGCCGTCAGCGTTGTCTTGCCATGGTCGACGTGACCGATGGTGCCGATGTTACAGTGCGGCTTATTCCGTTCAAACTTTGCTTTGGCCATTTTCTCAAGCTCCAGCCCGTGTTGGGCTATTTCGACGAAGGGTTGGGTTAGACTTTTTTAGGCGTATTTTTTCACGACTTCATCCGCCACCGCCTGCGGGACGGCTTCGTAGTGATCGTAATCCATGTGGAAGTTCGCGCGGCCCTGACTCATGGAACGAAGCGTGTTCACATAGCCGAACATGTTCGCCAAAGGAACCATGGCGATGATCACCTGCGCATTGCCGCGCTGATCGGTGCCCTGGATCATTCCGCGGCGTGAGTTCAGATCGCCGATAACGTCGCCGACATAGTCTTCCGGCGTCGTCACTTCCACCTTCATGATCGGCTCAAGCAGCTTGGGCTGGGCCTTGTCGCGCAACTCGCGAAACGCCGCGCGCGCCGCGATTTCGAACGCCAGAACGCTGGAGTCGACGTCGTGATACTTTCCGTCGACCAGAGTCGCCTTGAAGTCGATCACCGGGAAGCCGGCCAGGAGGCCGTTTTCCTGGGCCTGCAGCAGGCCCTTTTCCACGCCGGGGACGAATTCGCGCGGCACCGAACCGCCGACGACCTTGTTCTCGAACGAATAGCCCGCGCCGGCCTCAACCGGTTCGAAGATGATTTTCACCTCGGCGAACTGGCCCGAACCGCCGGTCTGCTTTTTGTGGGTGTAGTTGATCTCGGTCTTGCGCCCGAGGGTTTCGCGATAGGCCACCTGCGGCGCGCCGATGTTCGCATCGACCTTATAGGTGCGGCGTAGGATATCGACCTTGATGTCCAGGTGCAGCTCGCCCATCCCCTTGAGGATGGTCTGGCCCGACTCCTGATCGGTCGACACACGAAAGGTCGGGTCTTCCGAGGCAAGTTTTTGCAGGGCCACGCCCAGCTTTTCCTGGTCGGCCTTGGATTTCGGCTCGATGGCGATCTCGATCACCGGCTCGGGGAAGTCCATCTTGTCGAGCATGATCGGCGATTTGTTCGGATCGCACAGGGTGTCGCCCGTGCGGGTGTCCTTCAGGCCGGCCAGGGCGACGATGTCGCCGGCGTAGGCTTCCTTGATGTCCTCGCGGTTGTTGGAGTGCATCAGCAGCATCCGTCCCACGCGCTCCTTGCGGTCGCGCGAGGAGTTGAGCAGGCCCATGCCGCTTTCGAGCTTGCCCGAATAAATCCGGCAGAAGGTCAACGAGCCGACGAACGGGTCGTCCATGATTTTGAACGCCAGAACCGACAGAGATTCGTCATCGGCCGCGCGACGCACCACCGGCTCGCCGGTTTTGTAGTCCAGGCCCGGCGTCGGCGGAATGTCCACCGGCGAGGGCAGATACTCCACCACCGCGTCCAACAGGGGCTGCACGCCCTTGTTCTTGAACGCCGAACCGCACAGCACCGGATAGAAGGCACCGGTCAGCACGGCCTTGCGGATGCACTTGTTGAGCACTTCGGCCGACGGCTCGTCGCCGTTGAGATAGGCCTCCATCGCGTCATCATCGAGCTCGACGGCGTTTTCGACCATGAAATGGCGCGCTTCATCGGCCGCGTCCTTGAGGTCGGCGGGGATGTCGGCGTCGTGATAATTGGCGCCCAGGCCTTCGCTTTCCCAAACGACGGCCTTCATTCGCACCAGGTCGATGATGCCTTTCAGCGAGGATTCCGAACCGATCGGCAGCTGGATCGGCACGGCCTTGACGCCCAGGCGATCGCGAATGGATTCGACACACTTTTCGAAATCGGCGCCGATCTTGTCCATCTTGTTGACGAACACGATGCGCGGAACGTCGTAACGGTCGGCCTGACGCCAAACCGTCTCGGTCTGCGGTTCGACGCCCTGATTGCCGTCGAGCACGGCGACGCAGCCGTCGAGCACGCGCAGCGAGCGCTCTACTTCGATGGTGAAATCCACGTGGCCGGGGGTGTCGATGATGTTCAGGCGCTTGCCGTTCCACATGGCGGTGGTGGCGGCGGAGGTAATGGTGATCCCCCGCTCCTGCTCCTGCTCCATCCAGTCCATGGTGGCGGCGCCGTCGTGCACTTCACCGATCTTATGGCTCTTGCCGGTGTAGTAGAGGATCCGCTCAGTCGTGGTGGTCTTGCCGGCGTCAATGTGAGCCATGATGCCGAAATTTCGATAGTCTTTGATGTCGGTCGTACGGGGCATGACGGCGTTCTTAAAATTCGGGTGAGGCGTGCGTTGGCGGACCAACGAGGAAGCGCGCGCGATCTAACTTAAAACCGCTCGCGACGAAAAGGCTGCTCTGGAGGCGTTCGCTTAAATAGGCGCCTACCAGCGGTAATGCGAGAAGGCGCGGTTCGCTTCGGCCATTTTGTGGGTGTCTTCACGCTTCTTAACCGCCGAACCGCGGTTGTTGGAGGCGTCCAGAAGCTCTCCGGCCAATTTCTCGGTCATGGTGTTTTCACCGCGCTTGCGCGCCGCGGTGACCAGCCAGCGAATCGCCAGGGCGCGGCGGCGCTCGGGGCGCACTTCGACCGGCACCTGGTAGGTGGCGCCGCCGACCCGGCGCGAACGCACCTCCACCGACGGGGAGACGTTTTCCAGCGCCGCGTGGAAGGTTTCCAGAGGACCCTGATCGCGGCGCTTGGCCTCGATCACGTCAAAAGCGCCGTAGATGATGTTTTCGGCGACGGCCTTTTTGCCCTCGTACATCACATAATTCATGAACTTGGTGAGCACGAGATCCCCGAATTTCGGATCGGGCAGAACATCGCGTTTCTCGGCGCGGCGGCGGCGGGACATGTCTATCTATTCCTTATTTCGGGCGCTTGGCGCCGTAGAGCGAGCGACGCTGCTTGCGATCCTTGACACCCTGGGTGTCCAGAACACCGCGCAGAATGTGATAGCGCACGCCGGGCAAATCCTTCACCCGGCCGCCACGGATCAGCACCACCGAGTGCTCCTGCAGATTGTGGCCTTCGCCGGGGATGTAGCACACTGCCTCGATGCCGGACGTCAGACGCACCTTGGCGACCTTCCGCAGGGCGGAGTTCGGCTTCTTCGGCGTCACGGTGTAGACCCGCGTGCAGACGCCGCGACGCTGCGGCGACCCTTTCAAGGCCGGAACCTTGTTGCGCACCGGCGCTTTGACGCGCGGCTTGCGGATCAGCTGGTTGACTGTCGGCATGAGCTCTTTCGTTACAGTTCGAAGCGCGCCTTGCGGACGGGCCTCGCGGGGATGATCGTGGACTTCGCGGCCCCAGCGCCAATCACATCCGATAAACACCAAACAGCGCCGAAACGCAGGAGCGACTTCGGCGCGTCAGGCGGTCCGTGTGCGGGACTGCCGGTTCATCGGGACCGATCGACAGGATGGGACCTCGAAAAGAGCGCGGGTGATACTCGCGAACCCCTTCGCCGTCAACGGTTGTTCATAGGGTCGATAGCACGGCCGGCATTCGCACCGCGCCGTCACCGACCCACGGTGACGCTTCCGCTTCCAAACACGCGTTTGCTCACCGAGCCGGTCACCCGATCGACGCGCACCTGGCCCGGACCGGCGATCATCGCCTGGAGATTGAGCGCCGTGCCGCCGAACCGGATGGCGCCCGAACCCGCGATCGAGGCGGTCATGCTCGTCGCCAGTCCGGCGTTGGTCACGATCGTCCCGGCGCCGGCGACACGGACGTCATACGGGCCGTTGATCGACGAGACCTTGATATCACCCGCGCCGCTGGAGACCGCCGTCACGCCCCCGGCGATCGGTTGGGTGATCACCTTGCCTGACCCCGCGACGCTCAGATCGGCGCTCCGCGCGGTTCCCGCGCGCGTTACCCCCGCTCCGGCCTGATCGATGCGCATGCGCCCGGCGACATTGGCCACCGTCCAGTCGCCGCAACCCTGGTTGGTCAGATCGAGGCTCGTGCTGCGACCGATCTCGCCGAACACAGCGTCGCCGGCGGTGAGGCGTAGGTCCATCGGCGCGTGGACGACCAGCTTTGGCAGGGCCTCATAGGCCACCGCGCCGCGGCTCCAGACGCGAACGCTCTGGCGACCCGCCACCGTAAAGCAGCCGCGAACACGGCGGGCGACATTGCCGGTGATCGTCACCCGGTCGCCGAGGCGCCGGATCTTCAGCGGCAAGCCCGGCGTGGCGCGCTCGATGAATACCGCTATGTCGCCTCGCGCCTCTGGAATGACCACGACCCGCGCGGCTGCGCCGCGGATCACCAGCGTCGGCGCCGCCCGCGCGACCGTGACGCCAAGCAGGCCCGCGACGACCGCCCACGTGATCAATCGCCGCATGCAGTGCTCCAGCCGAGGATCGCGCGGACCCTCCCCGAATCTCAAGGCTAGCGGACGATGCGCCGCATGACAGCAAAATTCATCGTGATCCGGGCGCTCGGCCATAACGATAAGATGGAGCGGGTAGCGGGAATCGAACCCGCATCCTCAGCTTGGAAGGCTGCTGCACGACCATTGTGCTATACCCGCGACCGTCAGTAGGCCTCGATTATTCGCTCCGACGCACCCCCGAACAGGCGGCGTTTTGATGATCGCGCGTGGTGGGGGAAGCAGGACTCGAACCTGCGAAGGCGTACGCCAGCGGATTTACAGTCCGCCCCCTTTGCCGCTCGGGACATTCCCCCTCGCGCGCGATGCATCATTCCGATCTCGTTTCCGACTTTAAGCCTTACAAACGCCGGCCAAAGCCATGCTAAGAGCCCGCAGGCCCAATCGGGGGTTCGAAAACGGAGGGCGTCTTATAGTGGCCTCGCAACGCCGGCGCAACGACCGAAGGACCGACCGGCCGCAAACCGCCGGATCGCCCGATCACGCCGCCGGGCCTGCGCATCGCAAACGGCTGGACGAGGCGCGCGCGGAGTGGCTGTGGGGCTGGCACACCGTATTGGCGGCGCTCGGCAACCCGGCGCGGCCGCCCGCCAAGCGCCTGATCGCCACGGCCGACCGCGCGCGGGCCTTAGGTGAGCACATCGCGGCCGATCGAATCGAGATCATGGACGGGGCAGCCATCGCGCAGATTCTGCCGCCCGGCGCGATCCATCAGGGCGTGGCCCTGCGCACGCCGCCGCTGGAGCCGGTCGCCCTGGACGATCTCGCCGGCGATGCGCGCGGATTTCTGGTCATGCTAGATCAGGTCACCGATCCGCAGAATGTCGGCGCCGTCTTTCGCAGCGCCGCCGCCTTCGGCGCGCGGGGGGTCATCGTGCAGGACCGCCACGCGCCGCTGCTCACCGGCGCCCTGGCCAAGGCCGCCGCGGGCGCGATCGACAGGATTCCTCACGCCCGCGAAGTCAACCTCTCCCGCGCCCTGGAGCAGCTTGAGCAGAACGGCTGGCGGGCTGTCGGGCTGGATGGCGAGGCGGGTGAATCGCTGGAAAGCGTCTTGAACGGCCAGCCCACGGTGCTGGTGCTCGGCGCCGAGGGCGAAGGCCTGCGGCGCCTGGTGCGCGAACACTGCGACGCCCTGGCCCGCATCCCCATGCCCGGCGGGTTCGAAAGCCTCAACGTCGCCGCCGCGGCGGCCGTGGCCATGTATGAGGTCAGCCGCGCGCGCTGAGCCGGTCTAATCCGCTCCGCCGAATCGTTCCGACCAGACGGCGACGTCGGCGTCTTCGATCTTTTTGAACAGCACCGGCGGCGTGGCGATTTTCCGCCCGGCCGGCAGGCGATCGAGCTCGGCGCGCGCATCCAGACTGGGCCAGACCGGCGGCCAAGCCTCGCCCACGCCACAGGCGATCGCCTCGGCGGCGAAGGGAATCACCGGCGCGCTGACGCGGGCGTAGAGCGCGACCAGATTGAGCGCCGTGCGCACGATCACGCCCGCGCGCTCGGGGTCGGTCTTGATCGCGGTCCACGGCGCCGCGACCTGCAGGTATTCGTTGCCCAACACCCATAGCGCCCGCAGCGCCTGGGCGGACTTACGCATTTCGATGGCCTCGAACTGAGCGGTCACCTCGGCCAATTTGGCCGAAACATCGGCGAACAGGGCCTCCTCCAGCGGACCGGCCGCGCCGCCGGCGGGAACGACGCCGTCGAACTTCGCCTCGCAGAACTTCATGATCCGGTTGACGAAATTGCCCAGAACGTCGGCCAGATCGCGGTTCACCGCCGCGACCAGCTGCTCCCAGGTAAAGGCGCTGTCGGAATGCTCGGGGGAGTTGGCCGTCAGATACCAGCGCCAGCAATCGGGCGGCAGGATATCCAGCGCGCTGTCCATGAACACGCCGCGTTTGTGCGAGGTGGAAAACTTGCCGCCGTACCAGTTAAGCCAGTTGAAGGCCTTGAGCATGTCCACCGTCTTCCACGGCTCGCCGGACCCCAGGATCGTGGCTGGAAAGCTGACCGTGTGGAAGGCGACGTTGTCCTTGCCCATGAATTCGACATAGCGCACGTCGTCCGCCCCCGCGTCGGTGCGCCACCAGCGCCGCCAGTCGCCGCCGCCCGCGTCCGACCACTCCTGCGTCGCGGCGATATATTCGATGGGCGCGTCGAACCAGACGTAGAACACCTTGGTCTCGAATCCGGGGCGCGGCGCGCCATGACGCACGACCGGAATCCCCCAGGCCAGATCGCGCGTGATGCCCCGATCGATCAGCCCTTCATCGAGGTGCTTGTAGGCAATGGATCGGGCCAGGCTTGAGAAGTCCGACTTGCTGTCGACCCAGGCGCGGATCACACCGGCCAGCTTTGTCTGCACAACGTAGAGATGGCGCGTATCGCGCACCTCCAGATTGCGCGAACCGGAGATCACCGAAACCGGGTCTATCAGATCGATCGGATCGAGCAGGGAATTGCAATTGTCGCACTGGTCGCCACGCGCCTTTTCATAGCCGCACACCGGGCAGGTCCCCTCGATATACCGGTCGGGCAGAAAGCGCTTGTCGTCGATGGAATAGACCAGTTTGTCGACCCGCTCCTCGATCAGGCCGCGATCTTCGAGAACCTGGGCGAAATGCTGGGTCAGGCGGTGATTTTGCGGCGACGACGAACGGCCGAACCAGTCCCAACTCAGGCCAAAGGCGCGCCCGACATCGTGCTGCGCCTGGTGGTGGATGGCGCAATAGGTCGCCACGTCCTGTCCGGCCTCGGCGGCGGCCAGTTCGGCGGGCGTGCCGTGCTCGTCGGTGGCGCAGATATAAAGCACATCGGCGCCCCGCGCCCGCTCGAACCGTGCGTACACGTCGGCGGGCAACATCGACCCGGCCAGATTGCCCAGGTGCTTGACGCCATTGATGTAGGGAAGCGCTGAGGTGATCAGAATACGGGACATGGCGCCGGATATAGGCGAACTGGCGCCGATTTCCCAAGGCCCGTTGCCACCCGGCCCGGCTTTACGGCATAAGCCGCGAAGTTATACGTCCCAGGCTTGATCAAGACGTCGAAACGACGGCATCAAACTCCGGTCGGCCGGCTTAGCTCAGTTGGTAGAGCAGCGCTTTTGTAAAGCGAAGGTCGCGGGTTCGAATCCTGCAGCCGGCGCCGCCGATCTTGAGGAAGTCGGGGGCGCCGTCGGGCACGCTTTGGCCCTCCGGCGATTGGAGTTGAGGCGCGACCAGCCGGCCGATTCGACTTCTCCGCTAGCATTGGGCAACCTTTTCGCTCCCCGTCGCTTAGATCAGTACATGTTGCGCGTCGTCATTCCGGAAAACGAATCTGGTCGCCTCGCGGCGCTCCAGCGCTATGAAATCCTCGATACCCCACCCGACGGATCGTTTGACGCCATCACCCAGATGGCGGCCAAGCTATTCTCCACGCCGATCGCGATCATCAGCTTGGTGGACACCGATCGCATCTGGTTCAAATCCCACCACGGCCTCGATGCCGGGCAGATCGATCGCGATCCCGGCCTGTGCGCCTCGGCAATCCTGGCCGACTGTCCCTATGTCGTCACCGACGCGCTGACCGACCCGAGGACATTGGCCAACCCCCTGGTAGCCGGGGATTTTGGACTTCGCTTCTATCTGGCTGTGCCCCTGACCACGCACGACGGCTTCAATCTGGGAACCCTGTGTGTCCTTGATCACGAGCCCCGCACCGTCGCCGAGGATCAGATCACCTTCCTGAAGGGGCTTGCTTCACTGGTGATGGATCAGATGGAGCTGCGGCTGTCGGCGAGGCGGGCGATCGCCGAACTGTCGGCTTCCTTGGACCGCGCGGAGATGATGGGGCGCGAGATCGACCATCGGGTGATGAACAGCTTGCAGTTCGTCTCAGGCATGCTCGGCATGCAGAGCCGCCGCGCGACCAATTCCGAAACGGCCGCCGAGTTGGAGATTGCGGCGACGCGGGTGGCGACCGTGGCGCGCGTCCATCGCCATTTCTACCTCGACGACGCCGTCGAGATCACCTGCGCGCGAGACTATCTGAAGCGTCTGTGCGGGGATCTGTCCGATGTCCTCGCCTCAGCGCGACTAACCGTGACAGGGCAGCCGACGCCGGTCGCCACCACCCAGATCATGCCGCTGGGCCTCATCGTCAATGAGCTGGCGACCAATGCGGCCAAGCATGGCGCCGCCAATGTCGAGGTAAAGGTCGCACCGTATGGCCGTGGAGTTTCCGTAAGCGTGAGCGACGATGGCCCCGGCCTGCCGCCAGGCTTCGACCCGGCGCTGGCCAATGGACTGGGGATGCGGGTAGTCCTCTCCCTGGTTCGACAACATGGTGGAACGCTGGACTTTGGGCCGCCGTCAGCCCGCGGCGCCCGACTGACGGTCACCCTCCCCTGAGGCGCAGCAGGCCGGCTCCGGATCGCTGAAGGGGAACCTAGATCCTGAGGTCCCGTTCCCGGGAGTTGTTTGCCGCCAACAACCCTTGATTACGTCGACGCCACGATCACGTCGCGCTTGCTCAGGCTCAGATAGACGACAAGGGCGAGGATGATCGTGAGGAATAGCGCGCTCGTGCCTGTCGTACCGAGGCCCAGACCGCCGGCCGATTTGGCCTGGGACAGCAGGTCGCCGCACGACGCGCCGAGCGGCCGGGTCAGCACATAGGCCATCCAGAACGCCCACACGGCGTCCAGCTTCAAATAGTAGTGAGCCGCTGCGATCGCTGCGATCAGGCCCGCGAAAATCACCGCCGACCAAGTATAGCCCAGCTTCAACTGCTCGGCGACCAGATCGCCCGCCGCCGTGCCGAGCGCAAAGGTGAACAGGATCGCCGTCCAGTAGAACACTTCGCGCCGCGTGGTGACGATAGTGTGGATCGAGAGGGTCCTTTCGCTCGCATACCAGCCGGCGAAGGTCGCGATCAGGGCGACGCTGAACACGGCGGTGGTTGTGGTGAGCGCAACCCCGAAATTGTCCGACAGATTGTCGGTGATCAACGTGCCGAAGACGCTCAAGAACACCACGGCGATCCAATAGACCGCCGGGACGTAACGCTTCAGCCAGATCTGGACCCCCAGCGCCACCGCCAGCAGCCCGCCCATGATCAGCGAGGTGTTGGTCAATCCCAGATGCAGGTTGAAATTGATGAAATCCGCCGCCGTCTCGCCGACCGTCGTGGCCATG
>JANXUA010000094.1 GCA_025352085.1 Caulobacteraceae bacterium
CGCCGGGCACGTTTGGCACCCGGTTCAACCGTTGGCGGCCGAACGCCGCCGTCACCACCGGTCTGATCGGATATGAAGGCGTCGGCGGCGGGGGAAACAGCCTTGGCCCGCGCGATACCTTCGAGCCGCGCATGCTGAACAAATCGCTGATCTCGCCCGAAAAGAACTACAACCTGTTCCTGCAGGGGCACTATGACCTCAACGCGCTCGGCAATGCCGAGGTCTATTTCGAAGTCCTGGCCAATCGGCGCAGTTCCAGCCAGACCGGCTATCGTCAGCTCAGCCTCGACTACGCCGTCGGCAGTCCGCTGATTCCCGCCGGACAGCTGAGGACCAGCGTTGTCAGTGGACCAACGTCGATCACCAACGGCCACAATCTCGGCGTGCGCGCCTTCATCGGCTTTGGCAACGATCACAGCAGCCAAACGGTCGATGCGCTGAAGGCGACCGTCGGCGTGCGCGGCGATTTCACGCCCCTGCACAAATGGCGCTATGATCTGACCCTATCGTTGTCGCCGTCCTCGGCCGACTACACCTTCCAGTCCTGGCTCACCGATCACCTGGCCGACTCGCTGAATGTCGCGCCCGCCCCGGCAGGCTTCAACCCCGCCCTGGTCCGCAATGGGCTGACCTGCGCGTCGAACATCGGCAACCCGAGCCATGGTTGTATTTCCGCCCCGGGGCTCACGCCGGCGGTTATCGGCGGCCAGCTTCCGGCCGATTGGGTGAATTACACCTTCGTCCCGGTGACCGGGAACACCAAATACACCGAGGCGACCGCGACATTCGGGATGGATGGTCCGCTGTTCGCCCTGCCGTTCGGCGACGTCAAGGGCGCATTCGGCGCGGAGTACCGCTGGGCGCGGATCAACGACACCCCGGCGATCGATAGCCAGACCGGCAATCTCTACAACTTCACGACGTCCGCCGTCACCCGCGGCTCCGACCAGGTGTTCGAGGGTTACGGCGAGATCGAGGCCCCGCTGCTGGCCAATCTGCCTCTGGCCCATGCGCTGACGGTCAACGTGTCGGGTCGCTACACCCACTATCGCTCATACGGCACGGGTTGGACCTACAAGATCGGCGGCGTCTATGCGCCGACTGACTGGATTTCCGCGCGGGCCAGCTACGGCACCTCCTATCGCGCGCCGGCGCTGTTCGAACAATTCCAGGGCGCCACGAGCGGCTTCCTGAGCAGCACCAATGATCCCTGCAACGACTATGGCGCACTCCCCGTTGCTTCGAACCGCTACAAGAACTGCGCCGCCGAACTCCCGGGCAATCCGGGCTTCCTGGCCACCAGCGGCTTGGCCGTGGTTTCGGCGGGCGGCGCGGCCCAAGGGCTCTCGGCGGAAACCTCGACCAACTTCACCGCCGGGGTCGTCCTGCAGCCAAAATTGGGACCGATGTTCGGCGACCTTTCCGTCGCCGTCGACTATTACAACATCCAGGTGAACAACAGCGTCGAGCAGATCGGCGCGACGAACCTGCTGAGTTTGTGCTACGATTCCGCCGGCTTCCGCGCGGCCGGCAGCTATTGCAATTACATCGAGCCGCGGCTGCCGGGCAACGTCCCGCCGATCGTCCATAACAACTACACCAACATCGCCACCGAGCGGGTACGCGGGATCGACTACACCCTGCGCTATGTCCGCAACCTGGGCCCAGGCCGCCTGCGGCTGAACGGCCTGTTGACCCAGTATCTGGAGCAATCCAGCCGGCTGTTCGCCACCGATCCGTTCGTCGACGCCAACGGCAGCATCAACAATCCGAAATACACCGCCAACGTCGAAGCCACCTATACCTACCGGCAGTTCAAGGTGCGCTACGGGGTAGACTGGATCGCGGCCATGAACAGCTACAGCTATTCGCCGTTGTTCAGCCCAGCCGTGAACAAAAATGACACGAAATTCGTCTTCGACGTGCCGGATTACTTCCTGCATGGTTTCTCGATCCAGTACACGGCGCCGCGGTGGCAGGCGACCCTTGGGGTCCACAATCTGTTCGACAAAGTACCGCCGCAGATTTCGTCGGGTTACTACAACAAAGTCGGCAACGCCCCGCTCTACAGCGGCTATGACTATAATGGCCGCACGATATTCATTGACCTGAGCAGCAAGTTCTAAATCAAGGCGTTTTGAGTTTCAGTCAGAGGCTTAAATCATGCTTGGCGGCGGCAGGGACCCGTCGTCAAGCATGCCCCGTCGTCAAGCATGCGCCGCCCCGACATGCGACCGCGCGGCTGCCTACGCTGAAGCATCGGCGCGAGGCCGCGATATGTTGGCCGTGCGCGAACGAGCCGGTGAATCCGTTACGGAATAATCCCGCCCAGCGGGTTGAACAGGCTCGGGCGTTTCTTTTTCGGCGGCTGGCCCGGATCCGGCGACCGCCCGCCCATCCGGCTCATGTCCATGCCCAGGATGCCGCTGGTGGTCGAGCGATAGCGGACCTTGACCTGCCAGGCGATGTTCCAGGCCTTGGGCGCCGGCGGACGGGGCGGCCAGGAGACGTTGGTCTCGCCGCCATAAGCCGCCAGCTGGAAAAAGCCCGTCGATCCGGCGGCGCTGACCACCTCCTGCGGGACGACGCAGGTCGTCTGGGCCGGCGCCATCAGGGCGCGCGCGCCGACCAGGCGGGCGATCTCGCCATTGCTCAGGTATTCCGGCAAGGCGAAGGCCGAGGTCTGGTTGGCGCTGGAGGTCCACATCACCATCTGGTCGCGGCCGCTCGCGCCGAACATGGTG
Source organism: Caulobacteraceae bacterium (assembly GCA_025352085.1). Classification (GTDB taxonomy): domain Bacteria; phylum Pseudomonadota; class Alphaproteobacteria; order Caulobacterales; family Caulobacteraceae; genus Acaudatibacter. The sequence continues at coordinate 2,745 of JANXUA010000094.1, forward strand.
GCGAAATAGCTCTGCGCGCCGTCGACCGGGCGCCACGCCAGGGTCGCCGAACCGCTGGCGTTGCGCGCGTTGGTCGTCAGCTGGATGGGGGGGAGGAAATCCTGCTCGGCGGTCAGGCTGAACTTGATGTCCGGGCTATAGTTGCCGTGCACGAAATGGTCGCCCTGCAGCGATCCGTTGGCCGGAATGGCGAACTGGCGGGCGTCGCGATTGGGCCACTCGCCATAGGTGGCGTTGCGGGTCGGCGATGGCGGCTGCATCGGCGTCACCGCCATGCCCCGCGCCAATCCGGCGAATCGCTGGGCGGCGCCGGCCTGATCGAGTTGCGAAAAATCGATCACCAACGGTTGCCCCTGCGGGGCATGCTCGCCGCAGCCCCAGAAGATCAACATCCGTCCGTGCGGCTGGCGATATTGCGGCGGCGGCGCGGGCGCGGACTCTTCATGGGTCGGCTGGGCCTGCGGTTGGGGACTCAGCAGGGGCAGAACAGCGCCGACGCCGAGAGTCGCGGGCGCGTCATGCTCCGCCGACGGGCCGCCGCCGCCCGGCCGGTGCGACGAACCCAGCTGCAGGATCAACGAATGATTGACGGCGTTGGGGTCGGGGCCGCCGTTCATGCCCATGCTCAGCATCGCCCCCAGGCTCGGGCGCTTGCCGCCCTGCGCGCCGAGACCAGACATCATCGCGCCCATGCCGCTGGTGGTCGAGGCGCTCATCCAATAGGTGGCGATCGGCCCGGTGACCGGCTGGGCGGCGCCGGCTGAACTGGCCGTCAAGGTCGCCGCCGCGCCCGCCGACAACAGCATTTGCCCGATTTTCATAGCGCACCCCAAAGGTTTCATCACCCGCCGACAATAACCCGCAAAATACCGGGCGCGCCAGACACTTTATCGGCTCGCCACAATAGCGGCTTCCACATCGTCGAGACGGTCCTTGCCAAAGTAGAGGGCGTCGCCGACCAAGAAACTTGGGCTTCCGAACACCCCGCGTTCCACCGCGCCGCTGGTGTTGGCGACCAGTTCGTCCTTGATCGCCCTCTCCTGCGCCAGCGCCATCAGCCGCTCGGCCGGAAGCTTCGCGGCGGCAAGCGCCTGCGCGATTACGCCCGGATCGTCCATCTTGCGGCCCTCCTCCCACATGGCGGCGAACACCGCCTCGACGTAAGGCGCGAAAACGCGGAGCGTCTGGGCCGCCACCGCGCCGCGCATGATGGCCAGGGTATTGACCGGAAAGTGCGGGTTGGGCGCGAACCGGGTCAGGCCGTGACGCTTGACGAACCGATCCCGCTCCAGCGCCTCATAGGCCAGCTTGGCCGGAATGCCGGCAAAGGCCTCCATCGGCGAGCGGTTGCCGGTGGCTTTGAATAGGCCGCCGAGCAGCACCGGCACATAGGTGAACCGCGCGCCGGTCCGCGCCTCGATGGCCGGAATGACCTTGTGCGCCAGATAGGCGTTGGGACTGCCAAAATCGAACAGGAACTCCACGGCGGGACCGGCCATCACCACACCTCCGCAAAGGGTCGCAGATCAAGTTCGAAGGTCCAGCCGTCGCGGCTCTGCCGGTGCAGCATCCAATAGGCGCGGGCAATAGAGTCCGGGTTCATCAAAGTGTCCTCCGCGAGGGTCTCCAGCGCCGCTTCGCCGCGCGCTGCCACGATCCTTTGCCGTACAAAGGCGGTGTCGACGCCGGCGTCGATGATCAGGTGGGCGACGTGGATATTGTGCGGTCCAAGCTCGCGGGCCATGGCCTGGGCGACGGCGCGCAGACCCGCCTTGGCGCTGGCGAAGGCGGCGTAGCCGATCCCGCCGCGCACCGAGGCCGTCGCGCCGGTGAAGAAGATCGATCCGCCGCCGCGGGCCAGCATATGCCGCGCCGCCTCGCGCCCGGTCAGGAACCCGCCCTGGCAGGCCATCTCCCAGACCTTGCGGAACACCCGGTCGGTGGTCTCCAGAAGGGGGAAGTTCACATTGGCCCCGACATTGAAGATCACCGCTTCGAGCGGCTGATCGGCGTCGGCGCGGGCGATGAAATCGGTGATTTGCGCCTCGTCGCGCGCGTCCAGCGTGCAGGCCTCGAACCGTCCGCCCGCCGCCTCGATCCTGGCCTTCAGCGGCGCCAGCTTGTCGCCATTGCGCCGCCCGCCGAACACGCGGTAGCCCTCGGCGGCGAAGCGTTCGGCGATCGCTCCGCCGATAAAATCACCCGACCCCACCACGGCGACGGCGGCGTTGCGAGGCGGCGGCGACTTCTGGGCGTCGGTCATGCCCGAAACCTGATCGCGAACCGGGGATGCGTCAAGCCGACCGGGCGGCGATCTTGTCGATAGCCGGCGCGCGGGCGTAAGCTCGCCTCGGCGCGTCGAAAGCGCGCCAGTCAACAGGAGGGGCACGCTATGAGACGATCTGCGCTTGCGGGAGCCATGGCGCTGGCGATGGCCGCGGGTTTTGGCCCACCGGCGGCCCACGCTCAGGTGTCGGCGGGCGGGTTGGACGACGGCAAGCTGCAATCCATGCTCGTCGGCCTCGGCTATGCGCCGACCCACCTCAGCAAGGGCCTGCTGATTCAGGGCAAGCGAGGAACCATGACCCTCTACGTCCAAACGGTCCTGAGCGCGGACGGGAGAAAACTTGGACTGAACGCCAACATGGGCTTGGTAGACCTCGACGCGGTCACCGCCGCGCAATGGAAGAGTTTGCTGGCCCTCAACGGCGATATCGAGCCGACGATGTTCTATCTCGATGTGGAAAAGAAGAAAGTTTACCTGCACCGCGTGTTGGACAACCGAAGCATGACGCCCGAAATTCTTCAAAGAGAATTGACCACCTTCATGGATCAGATTCAGTCGACCGAGAAGACGTGGGGCGCCATCACCCATTAAGCGCGGCGTTGAGCCGGGGAATCGAACGATGGCGGCGAAATCTCTTGACACTCGAAGCGCGCCGCTCGCCCTGTTCTTGCTGCGAATTTTGATCGGCGCGCTGTTTATCGCGCATCTGTATTGGAAAGTTTTCGTTTTCCGGGGAGGATTTTCGGGTTGGTGGGCGGGCTTCGCCGTCAACCACTATCCTTGGTACGTCCCGTACTACGTCCTTTCGGCCGAGATCGTCGGCGCGCTCCTGATCATACCGGGCGTCTGGGCGCGATGGGCCGCGCTCTACGCCCTGCCGATGATGCTTGGCGCGGCGCAGTTCTGGCTTGCCCGCAAGGGATTTTACTTTGTCGCTGGCGGCGCGGAGCTGCCGATGGTGTGGGCCGCGCTTCTCATTCTGCTGGCCCTGCTCGGCGATGGCCCCTATGCGCTCACGCCCTCGCCGACGCCCTGGGGCGGGGGTCGCTAGGGGTCAGAATCTGACATTTGAGCCTGGCGAGCAGCGAGCGCCAATCGCGCCGAACGTCCGGTTTCGGCCCGTAGGCCAACGGTGAGAATCGACCCAGAGCGGACTCAAGCCTCACGCCAAGGGCAAAAGACCACGCATTGCAGAATTTGAAACGGTCGGTTTGTCGGACGGATGAAAACGGTTGGACTTGCGCGGACCTACGCATAGCCACATAATGATCGTGGCGTCCTAAAGAGTGACACCAGGACAGCGCGTCATATGCGCAAGGTGCGCGGAGCACCACCGCCACACTCGGCGGCGTCCCTTCAAAGAGCTGACGATCAGCGTCAGCGTTGAACGCATTCCACGCGTCTGTGTCGAATCCCTTCTGTGCGTTCCACCCTGGCGCTCTTGCCAGGCAAGATAGAGCGAAGAAATGGGCTGGCCTTCCTACGCTGAGAACATCAACGATATTCGGTGCGATCTTGAGCATCTTGCCGGTTGTTCATCCAAATCGCCCGGGCTGGATCCTGTTGCAGCACGGGCTGTCTTAGCTGCTGCCGAACGAGCGCTTCGTCAGATTGAGAAGGCGCTCGACGTTGCGACCGATCCGAACTTGGACGTCGCTGGCGAATTTGTGCGATTACGCGCGCGCTGGAACAGGAAGAACAACGCTGCGTGGACAAAGAGCTGATCAACCGTCTGTCACGAGACGTCGCCGAGCGGGCATCGGAAACGACCTATTGGCGCGACGAGTATTTTAAGTCGTCGCCTCGGAGTATGAAGGCTCGCCGCCGGCCGAACCACACGACCACCGCATTGGCGGGCTCATATTTCCCGGCGCCGTGATAACGTTTCTCGAATCGCAGCCTCGGGAGAGAAATCGGATGGCCCGCAAATTTCAATGGGCGACCGCCCTTTCAATGGCTCTTGGAGCGTTCCCAGCCGCCGCGGGCGCCTATTCACAATCGGACGCCGAACGAACGATCCGCCAGAGCGAAGCCGCGTGGGTAGCGGCAGAGGTCGCAGGCGACCCGTCAGTCGCTCTGCGCATTCTCGCCGACGACTACGTCGGTGTCTTTCCCGACGGGACCATCGGCAGCAAGGCGGAAGCCGTCGGCTTTTTCAAGCCGGAAAATGCGAGCGTCAGCGGCCACCTCGACTATGTTCACATTCGCTTCTTCGGCGACGCTGCAATTGCTCAGGGACAGGAGACGGACATCAGGCCCGCCGGCAGTGCGTTTCCTAGCGGGCGTCTCATCTTTACGGACGTTTTCATTTTACGAGACGGACAGTGGCGACTGGTGAACTCGGAAGATCAGTTTCAGGCGCTGCCGAAATAGTAAGTCCGAACAAACGACCGCTTCCCACGCCGAGCCCACATTCCGAACGTCCGTTTGCGGCGCTGTAGCCGAGCCCGCCGCCCAGTGGCAGCTTGTCGGCCCGGAGCCTGCGGCAGAGTGCGACCCATGCCGGTCGTCGAACGCCGCGCGTCCCTGGCGGCTGGGGTTTCCGTGTCTAGTGCTGACCCCACGCCCAGCCGGTAATCAGCCAGCCCGACGCCGTCTTTTTCAGGGTCACGGTCCACACCGCGCCGGCCTCGACCACGGGCTTGCCGTGTCGCATGTAAGCATAGGTCGCAGGCACGACGATGTAGGCCCGGTTGCCGGTGATCACGTTGCGCCACGGCGTTCCGATCTTCACGTGACTCGGTTCGCCGATACCCTGCGCCGTGTCGTAGGCGCCCAGCGCGTCCCACCATACCGCACAGGCGTTCGGTTTCTGCCAGACGTACGGCGCGAAGTCGTCGATGATCACCGCGTCGGGCGCACACATCGCATTGCGGAAGTTAGGCCCGTCGGTAGTGTCTCACTGAGACCTACCCGGACCGTCCGCTCTTTGGCGTGCCCGAATACGTTTGCTTATTGGTGGTTGACCGCAGTGATCCTTCGCTCTCTTTGCGGAGCGCCACTGCGTGGCGCGAGGAACAAGACCGGAAGGCGCGAGCGAGGATTCATGAAGTTGGCTAAATTCGAGGCAGGCGCCCGCGAGGTTCCGTGGACCCTGGCCCTGTGTTTCCTCGCGGCCCTCACCGAAGGCTTCGACATCCAGTCCATGGGGGTGGCGGCGCCCGGCCTGGCGTCCGCCCTGGCGCTCAGCCACGACCAGTTGGGGCCGGCGTTCAGCGCCAGCCTTCTGGGCCTGCTGATTGGCTCACTGATCCTTGGCCGCATGTCGGATCGGATGGGACGCAAATGGACCCTGATCGCGTCGATGTTGATCTTTGGCGTATTTTCGGCCGCCACGGTCTTGGCCTGGGACACGGGTAGCCTGATCACGATAAGGGGCCTCGCCGGGCTAGGTCTTGGAGGGGCACTGCCCAATCTGGTCGCCTTGGCTGCGGAAGCCGCCGCGCCGAGCCGCCGCGCCCGGATGGTGACTCTGATCGCTTCCGGGATGCCATTCGGCGGCGCGGTCTCGGCCGCCGTCGCGCTGCTGGGCTGGAAAGCCGTGTTCCTGGTCGGCGGCGCCGCGCCGCTGATGCTCGCGCCGCTGATGGCGCGGGCGCTGCCGGAATCGCGCCGTTTCTTGCAAGCCCGCGAAGACCGGGGCGGGACCAAGGCATCGCAGGAAAGCATTCCGCGGATACTGTTTGGGGGCAGTCGCCTCGCGACCACCGTGTTGCTCTGGTCGGGGCTGTTCGCGGCCCTGCTCACGCTCCATCTGATGCTCAACTGGCTGCCCACGCTGATGATCAGCAAGGGCGTGAGCAAGGACGCCGCCAGTTTCGTGTCGCTGTTGTTCAATTTGGGCGGCGGCGCTGGTGTCCTGGTCGTGTCGGCTCTGCTGGCCCGGGGTCGTCGGGCATGGACCTTGGGCGGCCTCTATGCGGGCATGGCCCTATCCTTGATCGCCCTGGCGAGCGTCAACGCCGATCTGGCCGCGACCGCGATCGCCGGTTTCGCCGCCGGCACGTTCATAAGCGTCGGACCGATCGCGCTCTATGGGCTGGCGCCGGACTACTACGCCGTGGCCATGCGCGGAACCGGGGTCGGCACCGCGATGGCGGCCGGCCGGCTAGGGGCGGTCCTTGGTCCACTCCTGGCCGCGCCGCTATTGAACATTGGGGCCGGGTCGTCGGGCGTGCTGCTGGCGCTAACGCCCCTGGTGGCCGTGGGTGGCGGCGCCACCCTCCTCCTTCTGCGTCGCCCGACGGTGGCAGACTAAGACGCAACCGCCGTTGAGCCTGATGGCTTTGCACGAAACGGATACAAAGGCTGAATCCGTTCGAGGCGCTGAGAGGAAAAGGTACTCCAGGAGGCTCATCACCGCGCGACAATGTCCGGTCTCCACCCTCCGGCGACCTTCGCACCGTCCGCTTGCGGGCGAGCTCACCTTAGGCATGGCCCTCGCTGAGATCATCAGCGTTGACGGTTCACCGAGGGTTCATCGCCTGACATCTAAATTGAACATATCACGCCGGACGGCATCCTTCGGACCGCGAATGTGATGATGAGGCCAAGGCGTCCGCCTGGCGCTTTAAGGAGACCCACGATGTCAAGACAATTTCTACTCGCCAGCCTTGCAGCGGCGGCGTTGGCCACGGCAGTCGCACCGACTTTCGCCCAGGCTCAGAGCCGTTGCCAGGATCAAAAGCATAGCAACCGGGTGTTCGGAACCGTCATCGGCGCGGTCGGCGGGGCTCTCCTGGGTAACGCCGTCAGTGAACATGGCGGACGCTCCGGCGGCACAATTATTGGCGGCGTAGGCGGCGCGGTCGCCGGTAACGTCATCGGCGGCGCATCGGTGAACTGCGGATCCAATCGGTATGGCTATTATGACCGCCGTGGAAGCTGGGTGCCAAGAACCCGTACCGCCTATGGCTACTATGACGCCCGCGGTCATTGGGTTGACTCTTACAACCGGGGCTATTCGTCAAACCGCGCCGTCTACCGTCAGGACAGTGGCGCCGATAACCAGCGTGGCTACGATCAGCGCGGCTACGACCAGCAGCAATACAATCAATATCCCTACGCTCAGGGCGGCTACAACCAGTCCCCTTACGATCGGTCAGTCGACGGTCAGACGCCGTATAGTTCAGACCCCTACTACCAGTGAAATCCATCGCGTGCGTCGGCCGAACCCGGCGCACGCGATCATCGGATCCTGTGATCGCCCGAAGATGAACGCGGCCGTCCGCGAGCCCTCGGTGCACCGACAGTGGGTATCAGGCGTCAGATTTTATCCGTTAGGCCTTCGCCGCCGGCGCCAGGCGGATGCTCAGTTCCTTGAGTTGCTTGTCCTGCACCGCTGACGGCGCATTCAGCATCAGATCCTGACCCTGCTGGTTGAGCGGGAAGGCGATGACGTCGCGGATGGCGCCCTGGCCGGCCAGCAGCATGACGATGCGGTCGATGCCTGGCGCCAGGCCACCGTGCGGCGGGGCGCCATAACGGAAGGCGTTCAACATGCCGCCGAACTCCCGTTGCACCGTGGCGGCGTCATAGCCGGCGATCTCGAAGGCGCGCAGCATGACGTCCGAACGATGATTGCGCACCGCGCCCGAGCACAGCTCGTAGCCGTTGCAGACGATGTCATACTGATAGGCGAGAATATCGAGCGGATCGTGGGTGTCGAGCGCCTCCAGTTCGCCCTGCGGCATGGAAAACGGGTTGTGCGAGAAGTCGACGCGGCCGGTTTCGTCGTTGATCTCATACATCGGAAAATCGACGATCCAGCAGAAGTCGAAGCGGTCTTCGGCGACGAGGCCGAGTTCCGTGGCGACCTTGGTGCGCGCCGCGCCGGCGAATTTGTAGAAGGTCTTGGGATCGCCGCCGACGAAGAAGGCCGCGTCGCCGATCTCAAGGCCCAGCTGTGTCCGCAGAGCTTCGGCGCGTTCGGGGCCGATGTTCTTGGCGATCGGCCCGGCGGGACCGCCCTCGCTCCCCTCCCCGTCGCGCCAGAAGATATAGCCCAGGCCCGGCTGGCCCTCGGCCTGAGCCCAGGCGTTCATCCGGTCGCAGAAGGCGCGCGAGCCGCCTTTCGGGGCCGGAATGGCCCAGATCGCCTGGCCCGGCGTCTCCAGCATGCGCGCGAACAGGCCAAAGCCGCCGCCGCGGAACGGCTCGGAGACCTCCTGCATGATCAAGGGGTTGCGCAGATCGGGCTTGTCCGTGCCATAGCGGCTGATCGCATCGCGATAGGCAATGCGCGGGAAGGGATAGGGCGTGACGGCCTTGCCTTCGGCGAAGTCCGTAAACACGCCATGCAGCACCGGTTCGATGGCGGCGAAAATATCCTCTTGCGTCACGAAGCTCATCTCGACGTCGAGCTGATAGAATTCCAGCGAACGGTCGGCGCGCAGGTCCTCGTCGCGGAAACACGGCGCGATCTGGAAATAGCGGTCGAAGCCGGCCACCATCAGGAGCTGCTTGAACTGCTGCGGCGCCTGCGGCAGGGCGTAGAAGGTTCCCGGATGCAGGCGCGAGGGCACCAGGAAGTCGCGCGCGCCCTCGGGGCTCGACGCGGTCAGAATGGGCGTCTGAAATTCCGTGAACCCCTGATCGACCATCCGCCTACGGATCGAATCGATCACCCGCGAGCGCAGCAGGATATTGGCGTGCAGGGTCTCGCGGCGCAGGTCGAGATAGCGGTGCGCCAGACGGATATCCTCGGGATAATCCGGCTCGCCGAACACCGGCAGCGGTAGTTCGGCCGCCTCGGACAGGATCTCGACGGCGCGCACCCGCACCTCGATCTCGCCGGTCGGCAGGCCGGGGTTGAGCGTGCCGGCCTCGCGCGCCACCACCTCGCCGTCGATCTTGACCACGCTTTCGGCGCGCAACCGCTCAAGCACGTCAAACCCCGGTGCGCCAGGATGGGCGACCAGCTGGGTGATGCCGTAATGGTCGCGCAGATCGACAAACAGAAGACCGCCGTGGTCGCGCTTGCGATGAATCCAGCCGCTCAGGCGCACGCTCCCACCCTGATCGGCCAGGCGAAGGGCGCCGCAGGTGTGGGAGCGATAGGCGTGCATGGTCTAAATCTCTTGAACCAGGGGTGTTTTACGAAGGGCGCGGTAGGGGACATGGGCGCCGGCGGATGTCAAGGCGCGCCAACGCTTCGGCGCCTCTGCCGAATAAACACTTAGACCTCGCGGCGGCCCAATCAATCGACCGCGCGCCCCTCACTTCTCCGGATGCGTCAGCGCCTGATAGGTCAGGGTCCGCGCCTGGCCGCCCAGATCGTCGCCGCCGGCGCCGCCCAGGCGCTGGATCATGCCGACGAACAGCACGTCGTTGGTCGGATCGATCCAGAACCAGGTGCCCGCGGCGCCGCCCCAGCTCATCGTCCCCTTGCCTTCCAGAGTGCCGGCCTTGCGCGGATCGTTGACCACCATGACGTCGAGGCCAAAGCCGACCGCTTCATTGAAATGGTCCCAGCCCGTGCCGTTGGACGATACCAGAACGCTTTGCGGAATGGCGTTGGTATCCATCAACTCCACCGTCGCGGGCGAGAGGATACGCACGCCGTCCAGTTCGCCCTTGTTAAGGATCATCTGACAGAAGCGCGCATAGTCGCGGGTGGTCGAGACGATGCCGCCGCCGCCCATCTCCATCGCCGGCGGCTGGGTGTAGTCGGGCATGGGAAAGCCGAACAGATATTTGGCCTCGGCCAGTTTGCCGCCTTCGGTCAGACCGCCATAGACCGCCGCCAGCCGCCCGCCCTGACCGGCGCGAACCTGAAAGCCGGTGTCGGTCATCTTGAGCGGCTTGAAAATGCGCTCGGCCATGAACCGGCCGAGGGTCTGGCCCGACAGTTTCTCGACGATATAGCCCTGGATATCGACGGCGTTGGAATACGACCAGTTGGTTCCCGGCTGGAACGTCAGCGGGATTTCCGCCGTGCGATCGATCATTTGTTGAAGGCCGGTCGAGGCCATCACCTTCTTCTCGCGATAGAGATTGTCGACCGGATTGTCGGCGCGCAGGCCGTAGCCGAAGCCGGCGGTGTGGCTCATGATTTCGCGCATGGTCGGCGGGCGCTTCATGTCTTCGACCAGAATCTTGCCGGTCGCGTCGACGCCGGTCATGACCTTGAGGTTTTTGAACTCCGGCACATAGCGGGTGACCGGATCGTCGAGGCGCCACTTGCCCTCCTCGAACAGGATCATCATCGCCACGCCGGTCAGCGGCTTGGACATGGAATAGATGCGGAAGATGGCGTCCTTCGACATCGGCGCGCCGGTCGCGAGATTCGCCTGACCGTAGGTTTTGAACGCCACGACCTTGCCGTGGCGGGCGATGAGGGTGGTCATGCCGGCAGCGCGCCCGTCGGCGACGACCTGGGCCATATAGGCGTCCAGCCGCTTCAATCGCTCGGAATCAAAGCCGACCGATTCGGGCGACGCGGCCGGGCTGAGCGACACCGCGCGCGGCGCAGGTCTGGCGACGGCGTGCGGCGCGCAGGCCAGCGTCAGAGCGGTCAGGGCGGCGGCGACCGTCGCGCGATGGATCATGATCTGGTTTCCCCAACCGACGTGCGCGCATTGGGAATCGCGCGCCTGTCCCCCGCTAAACGGTTGGGCGCGCCGCGACAATCGGCGTCTTGTAGGAACGGCTCTCCTCCCCCTTTTGGGGGAGGGGGA
>JANXUA010000114.1 GCA_025352085.1 Caulobacteraceae bacterium
TCTTTCCCGCGCCGTCGCCCGACGCGTCCACGAGCAGGTCCCAGCGGAAATCGCCGGTCTCATCATAGGCCTTCGGCCACAGATGCCGGGCCGTGTAGCGCAAATACTCCACCGCGTTGCGACGAACCGCATCCTGCTGGCGCGCCTGGAAGCCGGGCTCGTGCTGTTCGGGCGCCGTTGCCGAGCCCGCCAGAACGCCACAGAAATATACGACGGTCTTCGGCGGCGTCGCCCAGCCTTCTTCCGGAACGGTGTGGGCCATGTCGCACCAGGTGTCGAACGGGCCGGCGAAGCCGGAACCGATGAGATTGGGTCCCCGCCAGCCCAGGGCGTCCAGGTCCTCGCTGAGCCACACCTGGAAGGCTTGGCTCGGTCCGGTCTTTACCTTGTCGACCATGTCGCGCCAGCGGCCGTCGCGAGCGAGAATTTCGGGGCAGATATACGGAATCGCCCCGATTCCGACTCCGAGGACGACGAAGTCGAAGTCCTCGACCACGTTCAGCGTCCTGGCGCCGACGCGGCGATTGTCCCAATGACATTCGAAGTCCTGACCGCTGGTCGCCAACTGCTCGCCATCGACGAGCTGGCTGAAATCGGGTTCCGCGGGCCAGCATGGACACCCCTGGATCAGGACCAGGGGCTCGAACTGATGATCGCTCTTGATCCGGGCCTGAATGTCGAACTCAAGCGCCGCGACGAAAGACCGCTCGCCCCGCCGCAGATCCGCGTCGGCCGCGAGGCGGACATTGGTGAGGCGGTGAAAAAACTCAAACTTCACGCCGCGCCGGCGCAGGACCTCGTAGAACGGGGCGAACACGACATCGCCCATGCCCGCCCGCATCTTCCAGTAGACAGCGCCGCGGTAGCTGAAGAACATTCTGAGCACGCCGCGGAGCGCCGCGGCCGCCGACAGCCTGGGCTTGTGGACATCGCCGTCCTCATAAGCAAAGGCCAGATCGTATAGTCCACGCACAAAGGCTGACTGGACGGCCGGTTCCGACGCGCCGTTGAGGCGAAGCCAGTCGCGCCACTCGTAGTCGTCAATCGCGTCAAAGCCTCTGGGATCGGTGAGAAGGTCGTGGCGAAGGATGCCCGCCACGCCGGCGATCACCAGATCGGCGACTTCCCACACATGTTGATAGTAGGGCGTCCCCACGACGCCCTTGACCATACGATCACGCACCTGGCGGGCGATCCACGCAGCCAGGTCCGACAGGGGGTTGGAGAGCGGCGAGGGCAGCATCTTGATGCCGGCCTCCAGCAGCGCGAGCGCTTCAGCGAGGACGGCCTGCGTGCCGGCGAATGCGCCGCCGACCAGATCGGAGATCGTCGAGAGCAGGCGATGGGGGTCCTTCCCCGCCGACGACGCGCTGAAACCCGGCTCGCCGGGCGGCACATCGCGACCGACCTCGTTGCGGGAATCGACCGTGAGCAGAAGCGTCCTCAGCATGCCGAGCATTCGGTGCAGGTAGAGTCTCATCGACGGAGGGCCTTCCTCCGCCACGGGGTCGCCGGGGGCGCCGGGCGTCGAGGGAAAGTACGCGGACCAACTGTGCCATTGGTCGGCGGCGGATTGTTCCGAAATGCCGATGTTGTTGTCTGGGAAAAAGGACTTTCGCCAGTCGGCGACGTCGAACGCGCCGGGGTCCTCAGCGAGCTCGGCATAGCATTCGCGCAGCAACTGGAAGGCGTTCTCGTAGAACCCGAGCCAGAAATGGAGTCCGTGTTCCTCGATGCGGCCCGACCGGCCTCGCCCGGACGCACCCTTGCCGCCGAGTCGCCAGCCGAGTTGATAGATCGTGATGTCGTAACGTCCGTCGAGGGCGGGGCGCGACAGTTCGAACGCGGTCGCGATGGATGCGCAGCCGCCGCCAATGACGGCGACCTTGATGGCCGAATTCGAGGTCATACAGAAACTTCCCCGTGCAGTCCGGCGCCGTCGAGTTCGTCCGCAACGCTTCGCCGACAGCGAGCACTTTGCGATACGCCAGAGCCGGAAGCAAGTAATCGCTAGTGGAGTGTCATGCGCCCGCGGCTGCAGCCGCGAGCCGTGCGCGGGCCTTTTCAACGAGACCGGGAGCGCGCTGGTCCTCACCGATCGCGAGCGCTTCCTTGTAAGCGGCCACCGCGTCGTCGCAGCCACGGCCGAAATGCGCCTCCAGAATTTCTCCGCGCCGTCGGTGCAGGGGCGAGAGCATCTGGAGGTCGCCGCTTGCGACGGTGCGCCGCAGTCCCAGTTCAACCGAGCTCAGAGCCGCTTGGTGATTGCCATCGAGACTTTGCAACGCCGCCATTTCCCCCAACGCCGATCCGGTAAGATGCAATATTCCGATATTGTCGATCTTCCTCATGAGATTTTCGGCAAATACGATGGCATCTTTTGTGTTCGAAATTCGCCCATTGGCGGCGAAATGCGGAACGCAAGCCGTCACTTCATAAGTCGGATATGAATGTTCTTGGCAGATATCGATCGCTATCTGGGAGTATTCCGCCGCCAGCGCATACCGTTCACTGAACACATCGTACCATGCGTGCCAAGTGTAGGCGTTGGCCAGTTCGAAGGCCAGGCCCAGAGCCTTGCCATGCGCGACAAGGTCGTCAGCCGCGCGTCGGGCCCCGGCGTCGTCGCCCAGGGCGTCGAGCAGAAGGGGGAGCACGGACAAACAGACGATCAACGGGTCCTGGGGCGTCGGAAAGGCGAGCCGCGCGCCATCATGTTGGCGATAGAGACTGACGGCGCGATCGAGATGTAGCCGCGCCGCGGCGAAGTCGCCTTTCATCCAAAGCGCGTAGCCTAGCGGACAATGCGCCTCAATCAGGTGCTCAATCTCGCCGGTTTCTTCGGCGATTTTCAGGCATTGCCGCGCCGTCTCTTCCGCACGGTCCCGGTTGCCGTCGATGATCGAGAAATTGCAAATGCCGCGAAGCACGGCAAATAATCCGGCGACGTTGCCGAGAGCGTCGCAAATCGCCCTTGCCTCCGTCAACACCTTGCCGACCTCCGGCACAGAATAGCCCCGGGATGCGGCCAGGCTCACCGCCAGGCCGATCAGCAGTTGGAGCTCCAGGCCCATGCGTTCGCCGTCCACGGGAAGTCTGCGGACGATGTCGAGCGCCGTTTGCAGATGCGACACCGCCTCGGCATGAGCGGCGCGGGCGGCCGCCCGCTGTCCGGCGTCGACCCACAACGGGATGGCTTCGGCGCCGGCGCCGGCTTGCGTGAGGTGGTAGGCCAACAGCGCGGGCTGCGCCTGCGCCGTCTCGGGGAATTGCTCGCGCAGCGCGACGGCGATACGGCCGTGAAGGCCTTCGCGTTCTCGCCTGAGCAGGGCCTCGTAGGCGGCGTCCCGGATCAGGGCGTGTTTGAAGACATAGTGGCTGTTGGGCGGCAATCCCGTTCGTTCGACTAGACCGGACTTGACGAGCTCGCGCAGGGACTGCCGCACCTCCCTTGGGTCCAGCGCCGCGATGGCGGCCAGGAGTTCATAGCTGAAGCGCCGACCGATCACGGCGCCGAGGTTGACGATCCGTCGGGCCGAACCCAGCCGGTCCAGGCGCGCGGCCAGAGAGTCGCGCAAGGTGGCGGGGATGACCAGGCTCGCCCCTGAGTCGGTGGCCGGGGCCGCCGCGATCTGGTCAAGAACCGATCGGGTGATTTCTTCGACGAACAGCGGGTTGCCGTCACTACGCGCGATGATCTGATCAATGACCTTGGTCGGCAGCGCCGTTTCGGCCCCAAGATTTACGCATATCTGCTCGACGTCGTCATGGCCCAACCGGTCAAGCCGGATTGGCGTGAGGTCGGCATAGTCCCCCCAGCGGGCCTCGAACTCGGGTCGGGCCGTGGCGAGGATCAACCAGGGGCGCTCGGCGGCCAGCCGGATAACCCGCTCAAGAAGCTCCAGGGTGGTTGGGTCCGCCCAATGGATGTCCTCGATGATGAACACCGCCGGCTGGGTTTTCGCCATGCCGTCCATCATCTTGAGGAGGGTTTCGAGGGTCAGGGCCCTGCGTCGATCGGGGGTGACCGCGTTGACCAGCGAATGATCCGTTAGCGTAATACCCAGAAGGTCGGCGATAATGTCGTGGGCCAGGGGTTCGCCGACGCCATGGCTCTGCATCAGCCCGGATATCTTGCCACGCCGGGTCTCGGCGCTGTCGCCGGGCTCAAAGGCGGCGGCGCGCGCGAATTGTTCGCGGACCGGATAGAGCGCGTCGGCGCTGAAGTTGGGCGCGCAGTACCAGATTGCTTGGGCATGCGGCGACTCAGCCGTGTGCCCACGAAAGGATTCAACGAGCCTGGACTTGCCGATTCCCGCCTCGCCATGGACCAGAACGACCTGACCCTCGCCCTGCAACACCAGATCCCAGCATTCGCAAAGCAGCGCCAGTTCCGTCTCTCGCCCCACAAGCGGCGTCGTTTCGCCTTGGGAGCGCGCCTGCGAGCGGGTGCCGACGGCGGTCGCGTCGAGCGCTTCGAAGGCCCTGACGGGCGCATGGTAGCCTTGCAGCGGCACCTCGCCGAGGTCGCGGAAATTGAACAATCCCTCGACGATCCGCCGCGTCGATTCGGCCACGGCGACGCGGTTCGGCGCGGCGACCGACTCCAGCCGCATGGCGAGGTTCAACGATTCGCCGACCAAATTCGGCGACCCGCCTTCGCCCTTGGCCATCAGCTCACTGATCACCACGAGCCCGGTGGCGACGCCAACGCGGTTGCGCAGGACGACATCGGGCGGCAAGGCCAGGTCGGACATCGCATTGCAAAGGGCAAGTCCGGCGCGAACGGCGTTGGCGGCTTCCTCCTCGTCTCCCCGCGGGTAGCCGAAGTAGGCGAGAATGCCGCGCCCCGCGTCCCCGCCGACAGAGCCGCCGTTGCGGGTGATGATGCCGCGGCAGGTCGCGTGGTAGGTCGCCATGATATCGGCCACGTCTTCGGGATCGAGCCTCGACGACACGTCCGCGGCGTCGACCAGATCGCAATAGAGCGTGGTGATCTGGCGCCGCTCGCCGCCTTTCGGCGTTCGAGCCCGGCGATCCGCAGCGGGCGTGGCATTCGACAACGGCGCTTCGCGGCTCGATCGGGGGCCGCGACCGGCTACAGCCGCCACGCTCGCAAGCACGGAGCGCCACTGCGGGATATCGAAGTCGCCAGACCACGACGAAAGGTCGACGCAGTGAATCTGATCGTAGGGGAGGGGCAAGTCGCACGGATCGAGCCTGACCTGAACAAGCTTGCCGGCGGTGCGCGCTCGATTGGCCTCGGCGCGCACCCATTCGGATCGCACGGCGTCCGCGGACCAGGCGACCAGCACGGCGTCGGCCAAATTGAGTTGTTCTTCGATCGCGTCCGTAAACGAACGGTCGGCGAGCAGGGCGTCGTCCATCCAGACGTCATGCCCGCTATTGCGCAGGGTTTCGGCGATCAGCTTCGCTTGCGAGGCCGTCGTCCGCGCATAGGAGACGAATATCTTTGGCATTTCGCGCGCGCGGACCCCTCATTCTCGGCCTGCAAATAGCGGCGCCGCGCGACCTTAGGCAAGGGCGAACCGGGGTTGCTCCAGCGATCCTTTTTCCGGCGTCGTCGGCAATGGAACGCGCCGGTGTTCGCCGGGCGCGCAAGCCCGTTTTATTCTCCCCAATCCGGCGCCGGCCTGATATCAATCTTGATAGCGAGCTATCGCCGACCGGAGCCCTCGCGATGAGAGTGTTTTTGGCCCAGCCGCGAGGGTTCTGTGCGGGCGTGGTGCGAGCGATCGAGATCGTTGAGAAGGCGCTGGAACAGTATGACGCGCCGATCTACGTCAGGCATGAAATCGTCCACAATCGCCACGTCGTGGAAAGCCTCAAGGCCAAGGGCGCGCGCTTCATTCAGGAGATCGACGAAGCGCCGGACGGCGCCCACGTGGTTTTCAGCGCCCACGGCGTCGCCCGTTCCGTCGTGCGGGCGGCGGCCGATCGCGGCCTGCCGGCGCTGGACGCCACCTGCCCGTTGGTCTCCAAGGTGCACAATCAGGCCAAACGCTATTTGCGCCAGGGCCGCGCCATGATCCTCATCGGTCACGCCGGCCATCCGGAGGTGGAGGGCACGATCGGCCAGGTTGACGGGCCCATTCACCTGGTCTCGACCGAAGCGGACGTCGCCGCCCTGGAGATCGGCGTCGATGCGCCCCTGGCCTACGTCACGCAGACGACCTTGAGTGTCGATGACACCAAGGGCGTCATCGCGGCGCTCAAGGCCCGATTCAGCAATATTGTCGGTCCGGACATCGCCGATATCTGCTATGCCACGCAACACCGCCAGACCGCCGTGCGCGACCTGTGCAAGATCGCCGAAGTCATCCTCGTGGTGGGCGCCCGCAACAGCTCCAACTCAAACCGCCTGCGCGAGATCGGCGTCGAAGCGGGATTGCCCAGCTATCTGATCGACGACGCCTCGGCGCTCGACCCGGCCTGGCTGGTCGGCAAGGAGACCGTCGGCCTCACCGCCGGCGCTTCGGCCCCCGAGACGCTGGTCCAGGACGTGATCGAGGCCCTGCGGACGCTGGCGCCGGTGAGGGTGGAAACCATGGATGGCGTGGAGGAGCACATCGAATTTCGCCTCCCGGCCGAGTTGCGGCGCCCCGGTGGCCTCAATCGCCGCGCGTCTATATAGAAGCGGTCCCTGAAAACCCTCTCGTTGTCGGCCCTCCCCCACCCATGACCCTCCGCCTCTATGACACCCTGACCCGCGCGAAGCGGGACTTCGTCCCCGTCGATCCGGCGCGGGTGACGATGTATGTGTGCGGACCGACGGTCTACAATTACGCTCACATCGGCAACGCGCGGCCGGTGGTGGTGTTTGACGTGGTGTTCCGGTTGCTGCGGCGGCTCTATGGCGAGGAGCACGTGCTCTACGCCGCCAATGTCACCGACGTCGACGACAAGATCAATCTGAAGGCGGCGCAGGAGGGTGTGCCGATCGGCGTGATCACCGACCGCTATCTGACGGCCTATCACGCCGACATGGCCAAGCTCGGCGCCCTGCGACCGACGTTCGAGCCGCGCGCGACCCAGACCATGGACGCGATCATCGCCATGATCGAGCGCCTGATCGCCGCCGGCGCGGCCTATGCCGCGCAGGGGCATGTGCTGTTCAACACCCAGACCTACGCCGACTACGGCAAGCTGTCGGGCCGCTCTCTCGACGACATGATCGCCGGCGCGCGGGTCGAGGTGGCGCCCTACAAACAGCACCCCGCCGACTTCGTGCTGTGGAAGCCCTCGAAGGAGAACGAGCCGGTGTGGGACAGCCCGTTCGGGCCCGGACGCCCCGGCTGGCATATCGAATGCTCGGCGATGATCGAGCAGGCGCTGGGCTTGCCGATCGATATCCACGGCGGCGGCAATGATCTGATCTTCCCGCACCATGAGAACGAAATGGCCCAGGGCGTGTGCGCCGACGGCCACGGGACGATCTACGCCAACTATTGGCTGCACAACGGCTTTCTGAACATGGGCGCGCAGAAGATGTCCAAGAGCCTGGGCAATGTGCAGCTGGTCCACGATCTGGTGCGCGAGGCGCCGCCGGAGGCTCTGCGCTGGGCGCTGTTGTCGTCGCATTATCGCCAGCCGTTGGCGTGGACCGACGACGTGATCGCCCAGGCCAAGAGCGCGCTAGATACGCTCTACGGCGCCTTGAACCGGGCGGGCGATGTCGAGGCGACGGCCGCGGAGCCGTCGGAAGCGTTTCTGGACGCGTTGATGGATGATCTGAATACACCCAAAGCCAACGCCGAACTGTTCGCTCTGGCCAAACGGCTGGAGACCGGCTCGCCGGCCGAACGCGCGCTGGCCAAGGGGCAATTGTTGGCGAGCGGGCCCCTGCTGGGCTTTCTGCAGGGCGTTCCGCAAGCCTGGTTCCACGGCGGCGCCGATGCGGACCTGACCGCCCGCGTCGATGCCCTGATCGCCGACCGCATCGCCGCCCGCGCCGCCAAGGATTGGGCGCGCGCCGACGCCATCCGCGGCGAACTCACCGCCCTCAACATCGAGGTGATGGATAGCGCAGACGGCGCGACGTGGAAGCTCAAGGAGCCTGCCGCGTGAGCCTGAAACTCGAACATCGCCTCGGCATCCAGGCCCCGCCCGAAGCGATCTGGGCGGTGCTCTTCGACATTCCCGGTTGGGCGCGGTGGAATCCGCTTTACCCCGAGGCGAGCGGTCAGGTGCGCATCGGCTCGAAACTGACCCTCAAGCTCACCCTCGATGGCCGTGAGCCGCAAATCATCACCCCCACGATCATCGACTGGGTCCCCAATGAGCAGATCCATTGGAGCTTGAAGATGCTGGGCGGGCTGGTCAAATCCACCCGCTATCTGGAGATCGAGGCGCTGGGCGAAACCGGCTGCATCTTCTCCAACGGCGAGCTGTTCGAGGGCGCTCTCGGCCCTTCGATCGCCAAACGTCTGCGCGGGCCCATCCGCGCCGGCTTCGCCGCTATGGGCGAGGCGGTGAAGGCGGAGGTGGCGCGGACGTGGCGCGCGCCTACATAGAAGATCATGATCGACGATCTCTATTCCGGGCAGATCCTCAAACTGGCGGCGAACATGCCGCGCGCCGGGCGTCTCACCGCGCCCGACGGGTCGGCGGAGAAGGTGGCCAAGCTGTGCGGCAGCCGGATCATCGTCGACGTTGTGCTCGCGGACGGCCGCGTCGCTGACTTCGCCCAGGAGGTGAAGGCCTGCGCGCTCGGCCAGGCAGCCGCGGCGGTTCTGGGCGCGCACGTCATCGGCGCGTCTCCGGGCGAAATCGAAATGGCCCGCGATCAGTTTCGTGCTATGTTGAAGGTGGGCGGACCCTCGCCCACGGGACGTTTTTCGGATCTATCCATGCTGGAGCCGGTCAAGGACTATCCGCCGCGCCACGCTTCGACCCTTCTGGCGTTCGAGGCGGCGGTGGAGGCTTGCCGGATCGCCCAGGCGCCGGATCGCGCGACCCGAACTAGCCGCGCCGACGTGGCCTGAGCGGCGAAACCGCGCGGCTTTCACGTCGGCATGACTCTTTACGAACGCGTCATCCGAATTGGCCATCGCGCCTACAAGCTGACGCTGTCGCCGTGGATCGGGCGCCAATGCCGCTTTTCGCCGACCTGTTCGGACTATGCGGCGCAGGCCCTGGTCATTCATGGACCCTTGCGCGGCGGCTGGCTCGCCACGCGGCGTCTGTGTCGTTGCCATCCCTGGGGCGGATCGGGCTATGACCCGGTTCCCCCTCGCTCCGAACGCCGGAGCGACCAAGAAAGTTTGAGAGATGATTGATCTGAAATTCCCCGACGGTTCGGTGCGCCCGTTCGATGCCGGCGTGACCGGACGCGACGTCGCCGCCTCGATCTCCAAATCCCTGGAAAAGAAGGCCCTGCTGATCAAGCTGGACGGCGAGCTTCTGGATCTTGCCCGCCCGCTGGAGCGCGGCGGCGCCATCGAAATCATTACCCGCGAGCGGCCCGAGGCGCTGGACACCATCCGCCACGACACCGCCCACGTCCTGGCCGAGGCGGTGCAGGAATTGTTTCCCGACACCCAGGTGACCATCGGCCCCAATGTCGAGGACGGCTTCTATTACGATTTCGCGCGCGCCGAACCGTTCTCGCTCGACGACCTGCCCAAGATCGAAGCGCGCATGCGCCAGATCGTCGATCGCGACGAAGCGATCTCGCGCGAGGTGTGGGACCGCGCCGAAGCCATCGCCCATTTCGACGGTATCGGCGAAACCTACAAGGCGCAGATCATCCGCGGTATTCCCGGCGATCAGGCGATCACCGTCTATCGTCAGGGTCAGTGGAAAGACCTCTGTCGCGGCCCGCATTTGCCGTCCACGCGCCACGTCGGCAAGGCCTTCAAGCTGACCAAGCTGGCCGGCGCCTATTGGCGAGGCGATCAGGCGAACGCCCAGCTGCAGCGCATCTACGGCACGGCGTGGGCGTCGGACGCCGATCTGGCGGCCTATCTCACGCGCATCGAGGAAGCCGAAAAGCGCGACCATCGCAAGGTCGGCGCGGCCATGGATCTCTTCCATTTTCAGGAAGAGGGCCGGGGCATGATCTTCTGGCACCCCAAGGGCTGGACCCTCTACCGCACCCTGCAGAACTACGTCCGTCGACGGATGGAGGCGGAGGGTTATGTCGAGGTGAAGACGCCGCAGGTGCTCGATCGCGCCTTGTGGGAACGCTCCGGCCACTGGGAGAAATTCCACGACGACATGTTCACCTGCGAGACGCCGGACGGCGAGGTTCTGGCGATTAAACCGATGAATTGTCCAGGCCACGTGCAGATCTTCAATCACGGCCAGCGCTCCTACCGCGAACTCCCGATCCGCATGGCCGAGTTCGACGGCCTGCACCGCAATGAAAGCTCCGGCTCGATGCACGGCATCATTCGCGTGCGTGGTCTCTCTCAGGACGACGGCCACATCTTCTGCACCGAAGAGCAGATCGAGGCGGAGTCCAAGGCCTTCGTGGACCTGCTGCGGCTGGTCTACGCCGACCTTAAGGTCGAGCTGCAGTCGGTCAAGCTGGCCCTGCGGCCGGACAAACGTTTCGGTACGGAAGAACAGTGGACCATCGCCGAGGATACGCTGGAGCGCGCCGCCAACGCCGCCGGCGTCGAGGTCGAGCGGATTCCCAACGAAGGCGCCTTCTACGGTCCCAAGCTGGAGTTCCATCTGCGCGACGCCATCGGCCGCACCTGGCAGTGCGGCACCCTGCAACTCGATTACGTTCTTCCTGAGCGGCTCGACGCGACCTACATCGGCGAGGACGGCGCCAAGCACCGGCCGGTGATGCTGCACCGGGCGATCTTGGGCTCGCTGGAGCGGTTCACCGGCGTGCTGATCGAGCACTACGCCGGCGCTTTCCCGTTGTGGCTGGCCCCGGTGCAGGTGGTGGTGGCGACGATCACCTCCGACGCCGACGACTATGCGGCGACGGCGGCGGCGGCCTTGCGCAAGGCCGGCCTGCGTGTCGAGATCGATCTGCGCAACGAGAAGGTCGGCTACAAGGTGCGCGAACATTCGCTGGCCAAGGTTCCGGTGATCGCCGTCGTCGGTCGCCGCGAAGCCGAAGAGGACAAGGTCGCCCTGCGCCGGCTGGGGTCGGACGGCCAGCAGGTGTTGACGTTGGACGAGGCCGTCGCTCTGCTCACCATCGAGGCGACGCCGCCCGATCTTAGGTAGCGCCCGGCAGGCGAGGGCGGCGAACGACGCTCGGGCCCCCCACCTCCGCTCTTCCCCGCGAAAGCGGGGACCCAGGCTTTTTTACGCCATATCCCAGGCCGGCGTTCTCGGGCGCAGGCCGCCTCGCGGGTCCCGCCGGGCGTAAGGGGCCTGTGCAATTGATATCATGTCACCGTAATTGGTCATCCAAAAGTGGGTAAGTAAGCGGGCGAGCATTCCGAACGGCGCGGGGCCAAATGTGAGGGCCTCGGGGTGATGAAACAGCCCGTCGACAGGCATCGGGAATTTCGCGTTTGAGGGCATGAGCTGAAATCCTTCCGGGTGACATTATCAAATGATCAGCGCCCGCTGGTAAAGACAGCTTGGATTTGCAATCACCTTTGTGTCGCGATGGCTCTCCGTATGCTGAGGCGCTACCACCACCAATCGAGAAAATGCCAAGTGCAACGCCCGTTATGGTGAAGAATAACGGCGTAATCAAATCCAGATTCAATCAAATGATCTTTTTCATCATTCTCTATTTTATCATCACGTTTATTCAATTCTTCGAGATGTTGTCTTAAATATTCTAAATTGTTAGAATAAAATGGATTCAATGGATGTCTTTCCAGACTGTTTCCGTAGGCGATTACATATTGATTTAGCATCGGATAACATTGATAAGTTGATACTTTCACAATATCGGACGTTAAATCGGAAGTGTTGTCTGTATCCCATATCTTTTTGTCCATGCAGTATTCAATTTCTCGATCCAAGTTGCTCGCCAAATCACTCCAACAACCTCTGTTTTTGCCGTCGTCTTCGCATTTTATTTTGTCAGATTTCGATTGATATATTCCATACATATATCCGGGATCAGTAAGACACGTCCGTCCACTCGAACACCCGGAAAGAATGCAAGCAAGCACGATTGAAACGAGCGTCGACGCCGCGCGTTCATTCCAACCCATCTGTCCCACCTGATCGCCCCCTCAGCGCCACACTCAGTCCGACCGACGAACCTGCCTGGCAACTAACTCAATAGGGAAAAACTGCATAGGGAGATATTCCATATAGCTGGGTCGGCCAACCTCACGTTTGTTGGTCGATGCCGAAGACAGTCTTCAGCGAGAGATTACGGTGACATGATATCAATCACCGAATAGACCGCGCTGCGCGGCATCGCCCTCGTGGAAACCGGGACATGATATATTTATCCAAGTCACAAACCACCGTCTGACTCTCCCGCTGCCGGGTAAATATATCATGTCCCCGCTTTTGCGGGGAAGAGCGGGGTGGAGGGGGCGGCGGGCGTGATCTCAGGTCGGCGGGGAGGCTTCGATCTCCGCCGGGCGGTCGATGACGACGAATCCGTCGGCGATCCGCACGTCCGGCACGACCGTCCTGGTGAACGGCGCCCACCAGCTCGCGGCGCCGTCGGCAGGGGCGACTTCGAGCAGGTCGCCGGCGCCGAAGTTGTGCACCGATCTGACCCGGCCCAGCGTTTCGCCGTCCGGCGAGCGGGCGGCGAGACCGACGAGGTCAGTCAGATAGAACTCGTCTTCGTCCGGGGCCGGCAGGTCGGCGCGATCGACATAGAGGCGCAGCCCGCGCAGGCTCTCGGCCTGTTCGCGCGTCGCCACCTCCCGCGCGCGCCCGATCAAGGCGCCCTTGACCGCCCGGCCGGTAGTCAGCGTCAGGGCCGGCGCGCCATCGGCGCCTTTCAACGGGCTGTAGGCGAGCAGGCTCAGCGGGTCATCGGTATGCGCGGTGACGCGCATCTCCCCCTTGACACCAAAGGCGCCGGAAACCTGCGCGACGAGGATAAGGGACGGAGGCACGGGAGGGGTCCAGTTCATATCCCTCCCCATAAAGGGGAGGGACAGGAGCGAGGTTCAGCCTTCGACGGATGCTTCTTCGGCAGCTTCGGCGGCCGGTTCAGCAACCGCTTCGGCTTCGGCAGCTTCGGCGGCCGGTTCAGCAGCCGCTTCGGTTTCGGCGGCGGGTTCGGCTACGGCGGCCGGCTCGGCGGCGGCTTCGACCGGCTCCGCGGCGGCTTCCTCGGCGACCGGCGCCTCTTCGATCATCGGCTCTTCCACCGGCGGCGGCGCGGCGGCCGCGGCGGCTTCGGCTTCGGCGTGGGCGACGGCGCGGTCGGCGCGTTCGGTGGCGCGTTCCTTGGCCTTGGCGTGCGGTTCGCCCTTTTTGGGGTTGGAACCGTGTTCCCATTTGACCAGGCCGTTCATGCCGAGGAACCGCGCGACGCGGTCGGTGGGCTGCGCGCCCTTGGACAGCCACTCGGTGATGCGTTCGGCCTTCAGCACCAGGCGCGTCGGGTCGTCCTTTTTCAGGAGCGGGTTGTAGGTTCCAACCTTTTCGATAAAGCGGCCGTCGCGCGGCGAATGGCTGTCGGCGATGACGATCGAATAGTAGGGGCGCTTCTTGGCGCCGCCGCGGGAGAGACGAATCTTGAGCATATTCTTAGGTCCTTGATTGGATTTTGGGGTTGAAGTCTTAGGGTTTTTTGAACGGGTTGAAGCCGGGCGGCAGGCCGCCCAGGCCGGGTAATGAAGGTTTCGCCGGGCCGCCGAGGCCGGGAAGGGCGGGCGCGTCGCCGGTCGGGGCGGCCATGCCGGCGCCCAGGGCTTTGAGGCGATCCATGCCGCCCATGCCCCCCGCGCCCGGCAAGCCGCCCATCATGCCGGCCAAGCGGGCGAAGCCCTTGCCGCCGTCGCGGGCCATCATCTTGAAGGCGTCCTGCATCTGGCGGTGCTGTTTGAGCAGGCGGTTGATTTCCGACACCTCGACCCCGGCGCCCGCGGCGATGCGGCGCTTGCGCGAGGCCTGCAGGATGTCGGGCTTTTTGCGTTCCTTGCGGGTCATCGAGCCGATGATGGCGCGCTGGCGGCCGAGCATCTTGTCCGAAACGCCGGACTCGGCGATCTGCTTTTTGACCTTTTGTACGCCCGGCAGCATGCCCATCAGGCCGTCCATACCGCCCATGCGCTCCATCTGCGCCAGCTGTTCCGCCATGTCCTCCAGGTCGAACTGGCCCTTGGAGAGCTTTTTGGCCATGACCTCGGCCTTGGCCTGGTCGAAATCGGCGGCGGCGCGCTCGACGAGGGCGACGACATCGCCTTGACCGAGAATACGGCCGGCGACGCGGCGGGCGTCGAACACGTCCAGCGCGTCGATCTTTTCGCCCGTGCCGAGAAACTTTATGGGCAGGCCGGTGACCGCGCGCATGGAGAGCGCCGCGCCGCCGCGGGAATCGCCGTCGGCGCGGGTCAGAACCAGACCGGTCAGCGGCAGGCGCTCGTGGAAGGCCTTGGCGGTGCGCACGGCGTCCTGGCCGGTCAGGCTGTCGGCGACCAGCAGGGTCTCGGCGGGCTCGGCGATCCGCGCGATCTCGGCGGCCTCGCTCATCATCGCTTCGTCGAGCGTGGTGCGGCCGGCGGTGTCGAGGATCAGGACATCGAAGCCGCCCAGTTTGGCCGCCGACAGGGCGCGCCTGGTGATATCCGCCGGCGCCTGGCCGGGCATGATCGGCAGGGACTCGACGCCGGCCTCGTTGGCCAGGATCGCCAATTGCTCCATGGCCGCCGGGCGGCGCACGTCCAGCGACGCCAGCAGAACCCGTTTGCGTTCGGTCTTGTTGAGCCGCAGGGCCAGCTTGGCCGACAGGGTGGTCTTGCCCGAGCCCTGCAGGCCGGCCATCAGGATCACCGTCGGCGGATTGAGCGCCAGGCGCAGG
This sequence comes from Caulobacteraceae bacterium, assembly GCA_025352085.1. Taxonomy (GTDB): domain Bacteria; phylum Pseudomonadota; class Alphaproteobacteria; order Caulobacterales; family Caulobacteraceae; genus Acaudatibacter. The sequence continues at coordinate 14,945 of JANXUA010000114.1, forward strand.
GGCTGGACATCGTCGCCGCCCAGCATGTCGACCAGGCCGTCATAGACGATCTTGACCACCTGATCGGCCGGCTTGACCGCGCGGATGACCGCCTCGCCGGTCGCCGCCACGCGGGCCTTGTCGATGAATTCGCGCACCACCGGCAGGGCGACGTCGGCCTCGAGCAGGGCGACGCGCACCTCGCGCATGGCCGCGTCGATGTCCTTTTCCGACAGCACGCCGCGACCGCTCAATCGGTCGAACACGCCCGAAAGGCGGTCGCTCAGTCCCTCGAACATGTCTGGCCTTCGACCAAGGAGTGGAACCCTTCACACACGCGCAGCGCAAAAACCCCCCGTGCGCGATCACGCGGACGGAGGTCCCCTCCGCCCTCGTCCTTCGGCCGGTTATGGGTGGGGCCCAAAACGCGGAGAAGTTGTCGTGGCGATGGAGGCGCTAGACTAAGACTGGCGCCGGAGGGGGCGGCTTATGCGCTCTGGGGGCGCGAGGGTCAAGGCGAGGCGGCGATCGGCGCCGCGCCGTCCGCCATTTGGGCGTCCGATCCCGCGAACACACGCCGCGCGGGGCGCACGAGCAGGAGAAGCAGCACGGTCGCGGGGATCATGATGGCCACGTGCATCATCCAGAACGCCGAGCCGGACATCTTCTCCAGCCACCCTCCGAGGTAGCCGATCAGTATGTTGGACAGGAAGATGTTCAGATAGTAGGCGCCGATCATGGTGGCGTTGAGCGACTTAGGGGACACCCGCGAGAACATCGCCAGCGCCGGAATGAACAAATTGGCCCAGCCCAGTTCGTTGAATACCGCCATGAGCGGCCCCCAGGCGAAGGCGGCCTTGTGTCCGGTGGCCGCGGCCTGATGCGAGGCCAGGGCGAGGAAGGCCGGCGCAACGCAGCCGATGACCGCGCCGACGGCCATCTTGGTCAGTTCATCGGTTTCCCCATGGCGCTTGGCCCGCCATCGCCAGAAGGCGACCGAGACGACGATGGCCATCGCCGTGAACACGGATTCCAGCGAGAACAGCCAGGTGGTCGGAACGGTGAAGCCAAAAACATCGCGATCGAGCGTCGTTTCGGCCCAGATCAGATAGCTGTTGCCGGTCTGGTTGTTGCCGATGCTGGCCAGGGCGAGGAGCGGGATGAATAGCAGGAGCATGGCGATCCGTCGCCGGTCGTCGCCGACGAGTTTGGGCGCGGCCGGCGCGCCGCGGCGGCGGACCGGCGGTTCGGGCGGGAGCCAGCGGCGACCGCTCAGATAGGTGATCAGACCGATCAGCATGCCCACGCCCGCCGCGCCGAAGCCCCAGTGCCAGCCGAGGGTTTCGCCGAGCGTTCCGCAAACCAGCGGCGAGACGATCACCGCGATCTGGATGCCGAACAGGTAGAATTGGAAGGCGTCTGCGACGCGCGGGTCGTTGCGTCCGTAGAGCGCGCTGACCTGGCCAGCGAGATTGCCCTTGAAGCAGCCGACCCCGATTAGCAGGCAGGTCATGGCGATCAGAAAGCTGAAGTCGAAGGCCATGGCGAAATGGCCGATGACCATCAGCACCGCGCCGACGGTCACCGCGCGCGTTCGGCCGATCACCTGGTCGCCGAGCCATCCGCCGAGGATCGGCGTGAACCACACCAATCCGGCGTAGAAGCCGAAGATCGCCGAGGCCAGGGCCTGGGGCGAGAGCGGCCCGTAGACGGCCTCGATGACGGCGCGGAACGGGCCAAAGCCCAGAATGTGCTCGATATGACCCGGATGGAGCAGTTGGTGCGTGAGGTAGAGGACCAGCAGCACCTGCATGCCGTAGTATGAGAATCGCTCCCAGACTTCGGTAAAGCACAGCCAGGCCAGGCCGCGCGGGTGGCCGAGGAACGCGCGGTCGCCCAGCCCTATGTCCGTGTCGGTATTCGCAACCATGCCCGCCCCCAGAAAGGTAGACCTATCTCGGCGTTCACGAATGGGGAAGCCATTGGATTTAGCGCCTATCCGAACACCGCGCCGCGAGCCGACTTGACAAGTCCGCGCGCCGGGTCTTGATTGATCGTTCAATCAGGACGAGATTCATGGACACCCGCCAACGCATTCTCCTCGCCGCCATGGAGCTGTTCTGGTCCAAGGGCTATGGCTCGACGTCGATCGCCGATGTGCTCGCCCGCTCGCAGGCCAACAGCGGCAGCCTCTATCATGTCTTTCCGGGCAAGCAGGACCTGCTGATCGGCGTCCTCGAAGCCTATCGCGACGGCATTGACGACATGCTGCTGGCGCCGGCGTGGCGCGGGGTGGCCGATCCGATCGCGCGCGTGTTCGCCTTGCTGGCCAGCTATCGGCGCGCGTTGCTGGAGACCGAATGCGTCTACGGCTGCCCGATCGGCTCGCTGGCGCTGGAGCTGCACGAACCCGATCCGCCGGTGCGCGAGCTGCTGGCGGAGAACTTTCGACGCTGGACGGCGGCGGTGCGCGGCTGTCTCGAAGCGGCCGGACCCCGCTTGCCGGCGGACGTCGATTTGCAGGGGCTGGCCGAATTTATCCTGACCGCGATGGAGGGCGGCGTCATGCAGGCGCGAACCCATCGCGACGTCGCCTATTTCGACCGGAGCATCGCGGCTCTGCGCCGTCACGTCGACCTGCTCACGAGCGAGGCCGAACGGGCCGCCACCGCCGTCGTTTGAAATCAAAGAGGGAGGACTTTTGCAATGAAAAGAAGGAGGACTTTTGAAATGACCGGGATCCGTCGACTATCAGCCTGCGCCATGGCGCTGACCTTGAGCTGCAGCGGTGCCGTCGCGGCGGACTACACCATCAAGGAGACCAGCTATGTCGATCCCGTCAGCGGGCGGGTGCAGCAGCTCGTCCTCGAGGTTCCGGTGTCCGCCGACGCGGCCTGGGCGGCGATCTCCACCGACGCGGGCTTGAAGGGCTGGGTCGCGCCGGTGGTGCACATCGATCTGATGAACGGCGGCATGCTGGAGACGTCGTATTCGGCCAGCTCGCACCTCGGTGATCGCGAAAACATCCGCAACCAGATCATCGCCTATGTGCCCGGCCGGATGATGGTCTATCAGAACATCCACGTGCCCAGGGGCGCGCCGGCCGATTTTGCCCTGCTGGCGGCCCTGCGCACGACGATCGAGATCGAGCCGGTTGACGCCGGCCACGCGCGCGTCATCGAATCGGGCGTCGGCTATGGCGAAGGGCCGGGCTTCGACGCCCTCTACGCCCATTTCAGCGCCGGCAACCGCTATGAATTCGAGGCCCTGGCCAAAAGCCTGACCGGCCACCCGATCGACTGGGCCGCCGAAGCGGCAGCGGCCAAGGCCAGCGTGGGGGAGAAGAAGTAGGGCGCCAGGCTCCATCACCCCTCATAGATGGCCGTCATGGCCGGGCGTAAGTCCCGGCCACCCATTGGGCGAGCGGGAAGGTGTGGCCGTGCGCGCGCACGGCCAGTGAGATAT
>JANXUA010000117.1 GCA_025352085.1 Caulobacteraceae bacterium
ATCGCCGGAGGGCGCGAAATCTGGGGCTTTCCCAAGAAATACGGCATGCCGCGCCTCAAAGTGGTCAAGGACACCCTGACCGGCAGCCTGCACTATGACGAAGAGCGAGTGGCCATGGGCACCATGGCCTACAAGCACATCAGTCTGGCCGATCGGCTGGATCAGGTGGCCGCGGGCATCGCCAGGCTCAATATCAATCTGAAATTCATCCCCGATGTCGATGGCTCGCCCAAGATCGCCCAGCTGGTCGGCTATAATCTTCAGAACGTTCACGTCCACGGCGCCTGGGAGGGACCGGCGCGCCTGCACCTGATCCCGCACGTCAACTGCCGCGTCGCCGACCTGCCGGTCAAACGCATCGTCGGCGGGCGTCACCAAATCGTCGACTTCGTCCTGCCTTACGGACGGGTCCTGCACGACTATCTGGCCTAGAAGCCGCCACCGAAAGAGCCTTCGATCATGACCCTGAAATCCAGAAACGCCGTCGTCACCGGCTCGACCAGCGGCATTGGCCTGGCTATCGCCCGCGCACTGGCCAGGGAGGGGGCCAATGTGGTGATCAACGGCTTTGGCAAGCCCGAAGACATCGAAAAGGAGCGCGCCGCCATCGAGGCCGAATTCGGCGTCGTCGCGCGCTACTCCGCCGCCGACATGACCAAGGGCGACCAGATCGCCGCCATGATCGCCGAAGCCGAAAGCGCCCTGGGGTCGGTCGATATCCTGGTCAACAACGCCGGCGTCCAGTTCGTCTCGCCGGTCGAGGATTTTCCGGTCGACAAATGGGACCAGATCATCGCCATCAACATGTCCGCCGCCTTCCACGCCATGCGCGCCGCCGTGCCGGGCATGAAGAAACGCGGCTGGGGCCGGATCGTCTCCACCGCCTCGGCCCACTCCAAGGTCGCCTCGCCGTTCAAGTCCGCCTATGTCACCGCCAAGCACGGCCTGATGGGGCTGACCAAGACCGTCGCGCTGGAAACCGCGACCCACGGCGTGACCGTCAACTGCATCAGTCCCGGCTATGTCTGGACGCCGCTGGTGGAAAGCCAGATCCCCGCCACCATGGCAGCGCGCGGCCTGACCCGCGAACAGGTGATCAACGACGTCCTCTTGGAAGCCCAGCCGACCAAACAGTTCGTGACCCCCGACGAGGTCGCCGCCTTCGTCGTCTTCTTGTGCTCGGACGCCGCCAAACAGATCACCGGCGCCAACCTCTCGATCGACGGCGGCTGGACGGCGGGGTGAGGGGCGGGCCGCTGGCGCCAAGCCGCATCTTGGCTGTATGACAGAACTGTGACGCTCAGAATCGTCGCATGAAGACGTGGTCCATCAAGGGGGCGAATGATGCGGTGGTTCCAGGCTTTGATGCCCCGCGAGGATCGGTTCTTCGAGCTCTTTAATCGCCACGCGGCAACCATTGTGCTGGGGGCGCAAGCGCTTTCGGACCTCTTGGAATCGCGCGCCTCGATTGAGGACTGTCGCGCGCGGATCGCGGTGCACGAAAACGACGCCGATGGCTTGACGCGAGAGGTGATGCTGGCGGTGCGGCGTACTTTCATCACCCCGTTTGATCGCGGCGACATCCAGGATCTGATCAGCCTGCTCGACGATTCCATCGACCAGATGCAGAAGACCGCAAAATCGATCGTGCAGTTCGAGGTCACCAGCTTCGAGCCCGCGATGCGCGAAATGGGTGAGGTGATCGTCAAGGCGTCGGAGTTGACCGCCGAGGCCGTCGGCCTGCTCTCGGCCATGCAGGCGAACGCCGGCCGACTCAACGCGTTGGCCGAGGAAATCACCCGCATCGAGGAGCGGTCGGACGATTTGTACGACCAGGGCGTCAAGGCGCTTTTCCGCACCCACCGCAACGGCAATCCGATGGATTATATTATCGGCGCCGAGATCTACGATCATCTGGAAAAGGTGGTCGATCGCCTGCAGGACGTGGCCAACCGCATCAGCGGCATTTTGATCGAACATTTGTGAGCGGATTGGAGTCCGGATCGTGACCCTGGCCGGATCGACGCCGCTGCTGATCGCCCTGGTCGGGGTGGCCCTGCTGTTCGATCTGTTGAACGGTCTGCACGACGCCGCCAATTCCATCGCCACCATCGTTTCGACGCGCGTGCTCAAGCCTCGCTACGCCGTGATCTGGGCGGCGTTTTTCAACTTCGTCGCCTTCGCCGTGTTTGGCCTGCATGTCGCCAAGACCATCGGCGCGGGAATCATCAACATTCATATTGTCGACGATCAGTTGATCTTCGGCGCCCTGATGGGGGCGATCATTTGGAACATCGTCACCTGGATCGCCGGCCTGCCGTCGAGCAGTTCGCACGCCCTGGTCGGCGGTCTGCTGGGCGCCGGCCTGGCCAAGGTGGGTTTGGACGCGGTGGTATGGGCGGGGGTGACCAAGACGGTGGCCGCCATCGTGCTCTCGCCGGTGGTGGGCTTTGGCCTGGCGCTATTGCTGGTGCTGGCGGTGTCGTGGATCTGCGTGCGCCAGGCGCCGATGCGCGTCGACCGCACCTTTCGCGGCCTGCAATTCGTTTCCGCCTCGCTGTATTCCCTCGGTCACGGCGGCAATGACGCGCAGAAGACCATGGGGGTGATCGCGGTGCTGCTCTATGCGCACGGTCGGCTGCACGGCGCCTTTCACGTGCCTCTGTGGGTGGTGTTGTCCTGTCAGGGGGCCATGGCGCTGGGCACCTTGCTCGGAGGCTGGCGCATCGTTCACACCATGGGCTCGAAGATCACCCGCCTCTCGCCGATGCAGGGTTTCTGCGCCGAGACCGGCGGCGCCATCACCCTCTTTATGGCCACCTACATGGGCATTCCGGTCTCAACGACCCACACCATCACCGGCGCGATCATGGGCGTGGGCGCGGCGCGGCGCACGTCTGCGGTGCGCTGGGGCGTCGCCAAAAGCATTGTCGTCGCCTGGGTCCTGACCATGCCGGCGGCGGGCCTGATCGCGGCGGCGTTCTACTATCTGGCGACGCTGGCCGGGTGAGCGGGACGTGGCGCCCATCCCCATCTTTCCTTTTGCGTCTCTCGGCGCGATGATGCTCCGATGACCCACGAATTCGACCGCGTGCTGGCCCGCTACAACCAACGCGTCCGCGACGAAGCGGTCGTGCAGCACGACCTGCCGATCGCCAACTTCCGCGCCCGGCGCGATGAGTTCCTGCTGCCCATCGGCGAGGAGGTCGGCTGGTTTCTGCGCGCCCTGATCATCGCGCGCGGGGCCAAGACGATTGTCGAACTGGGCACCTCGTATGGTTATTCAACCCTGTTCCTGGCCGATGCCGCGCGGGTCACCGGCGGGGTGGTTCACACCCTGGATATCGCCGCCGACAAACAGGCCTATGCGCGCACGCAGATGGAGCACGCGGGCCTGTGCGCCTATGTGGCCTGGCGCCCGGGCGATGCGCTGAAATCTCTACAAGCGATCAAAGGGCCGATCGACTTCGTGCTCGTCGACCTGTGGAAGGAGCTCTACGTGCCGTGTCTGGAGCTCATCTTGCCCAAGATGTCCGACAATGGCGTGATCGCGGCGGACAACATGCTGTTTCCCGCCTTTTCGCGTCCGGATTCGGAGGTCTATCGCGCGGCGGTGAAGAGCAAGCCCGAACTGCAATCCATGCTCTTGCCGATCGGTTCGGGGATCGAGCTTTCCTGCGTCTGGCGCTAGACCTGAAGATTCAGGCCGCGGACTCGTAGAGCCGGGGGCGCCGGTGAGGTCCACGGGATGAGGATGTGGCGCCCATCAACAAGCAAACGCCGCGAACGTCCGAGGTGGGTGGAAGGCAGACTCGGGATGAGCTAACCTCGCGACACGACAGTGGGAGACCGGCGACGATGATCAGAAAAGTTGTGATTATGTCTGGGCTTACGGCAATCGCATTCGGAGCGGGATTGGCGGTCGCTGAAACGACAATGCAGACCGGTCGAGAGCCACAATTCCAGAATGCCGAAGTCAAAGTCTGGAAGTCCGTTGTCTTGCCACACAGCCCATTGCCGCTCCATCGGCATGAGCATCCGCGCGTCATTATCGCTCTGACAGGCGGGACGATGCAGATCGTCGAGGAGAATGGCTCGAGCGAAACGCACGACTGGCAGACTGGAAAAGCCTACTGGCTTCCATCTAATCCTCCGGGCACACGCCATCAGGACGTCAACGTGGGCGACAAGCCGATCGAGGTCATGGTCGTCGAATTACAAAAGGCGAATTAAGTCCGGGTCCGTTTTGACCTTCGACGAGAGCGCCTGAATGCGGACGTGACGAATTTCGGCTTCGGGTCGATCGCGATCATCGGCTTGTCGCCCAAAAAGCGAGCCTTGGCCGCGCGTTTGAGGGCGTCCCCTAACCCCGCCAGGCGCCCGCCACGAGCGCCGCGAACAAGATCAGGCCGGCGAGGGTGTTGGATTTGAACAAGGTCAAGGCTCGCATCGGATCGTCGAGCTTGAGCCGCGCCGCCTGGCGCGCCAGATGGGCGCCGTAGAGGGCGGTCAGGACGTAGAACGGGGGTCCAAGCCCCGCCAGCCCGCCCGCGCAAAGGGCCAGGATCAGGGTGACTGCATAAAACGCCAGCACGCCGCGCGGCGCGGCGCTTCCCAGCCGCCGGGCGGAGGATTTGACGCCGATCAGGGCGTCGTCCTCCAGGTCCTGCACCGCATAGATGGTGTCATAGCCGAGGGTCCAGAACACGCCCGATGCGTAGAGCAGCACCGCCGGCCAGGGCAGGGCGGGCGGGACCAGCGCCCCGTCCGCGCCGCCGGTCAGGGCCAGCAGCGTGATCCCCGCCGGTCCGCCGGTGGCGGCGGCGAAGCCGAGCAGGGCGCCCCAGTTGAAGGTCAGACCCAGCCACGCCTGCGGCCACCAGGTGATCCGCTTCATGAACGGATAGGCCGCGACCAGGGCCAGCGATGCGACGCCGAGATAAAGGCTGAGCAGATTCAGGCTGAGCAGAATCGCCAGGCCGCCGAGCGCGCACGCGATCAGAAAGGCCCACGCCCCGCGCACACTGATCTCGCCCGCCGGAATGGGCCGCGCCGCCGTGCGCGCCACCCGCGCATCGAAGTCGCGATCGACGATGTCGTTGAAAGCGCAGCCGGCGGCGCGCATCAACACCGCGCCCAGGGCGAACAGCCCCAGCAATTGCACATCCGGCCGCTCCCCGCGCATCGCTCCGGCCAGGGCGATCCCCTGCCAGCCGGGCAACATCAGCAGCCAGATCCCGGTCGGCCGGTCCAGGCGGCCGAGCTTCAGCCACGGGCGCAGCGACGCGGGCGCGTGACGATCGACCCAATTGGCGGGCCGGGCGTCGGGCAGGGCGGTGGTCACTTTGATCAAGGTTTCCTCGTGCGACTGCTGTGGCCTTTACATCAACGCGCGGCAAAATTTGCCGCCCCCTCTCACCATCGTTTCAAAACACGATTATGTGAACGCTCACGCGTCAGGCCGATCCGATGGAGCAGTACGAAGACGACGACGGCGCCCGTCAAAGGGTGCTCTCCAACAGCCAGGTGCTGGCCTTCATCGGCGGCTATTGGCTGAAGCGGCCGTGGCTGCTGGCGGCGACCGTGGTGCTAATGCTGGCGGCGATCGGCTTTGAAATGATGTTGCCGCGCGCCTCGCAGGGTCTGATCGACGCGGCGGTGCGCGGCCCGAGCCACGCCGCCCAGGCCTGGCGCGCCTGGCAGGTGTTCGTTCTGGTCTATCTGGCCTTCGCTGGCTCGAAACACCTCCATGCGCCCGTGGATACCGCTCGCCGCCGGAACCATGCGCGACATGACCAATGACGGCTTCGCCCGCGTGCAGGCCTTTTCCGCCGACTGGCATGGCGACACGTTTGCCGGGGCCACCGTTCGGCGGCTGTCGCGGGCCATGTGGGGCTATGACACCGTCGCCGACGCCATCATCGCCGAGATCGCTCCGGCCCTGTTGGTACTGGTCGGCCTTTCCCTACAAATGTTGCTGCGCTGGCCGCTGGTGGGCGCCTTTGCGCTTGCCATGGTCACGCTCTACATCGTCAGCAACGTCGTCTTGAACAATGTCTATGTGCTGGACGCCAATCGACGGTCGGTGGCGATGGATTCGCGCATAGGCGGGGCGATGGCCGACGCGATTTCCTCCAATCCCACGGTCAAGGGCTTTGGCGCGGAGGGCCGCGAGGAGTCGCGCATCAGCGCGGTCCTCGGCGACTGGCGCGTCGCGGCCCAGACGACCTGGCAGCGCTACACCAATGTCTGGTTGTGGCAGAATCTGCTGCTGGGGACGATGCAAGCGGGCCTTTCCGGCCTGCTCGTCCTGCGTTGGGTCAAGGGTCAGGCGAGCGCCGGCGATGTGGCGTTTGTGATCACCTCATTTTTGGTGATGAGCGGCTATCTGCGCAACATCGGCGACAGCATCCGCATGACCCAGCGCGGTCTGGCGGATGTGGAGGACGTGGCGCGCTACGCCCGAATGGCGCCGCAGGTCGCCGACGCGCCTGGCGCGCCCGACTTCATCGGTGGGAACGGCGAGATCCGTTTCGAAGGGGTGACGTTTGCCTATAAGGGCGCCGGCGCGGCGATCTATGACGGCTTCAGCCTGACCATCGCGCCGGGCGAGCGCATCGCCCTGGTCGGACCCACCGGCGCCGGCAAGTCGACCTTCGTCAAACTGATCCAACGGCTTTATGACCTGCAGGGCGGCCGCATCATCATCGACGATCAGGATATCGCCGGCGTGACTCAGGCCAGCCTGCGCCGCGCCATCGCCGTGGTGCCGCAGGATCCGGCCTTGTTTCACCGCACCATCGCCGAAAATATCGCCTACGCCCGACCCTGCGCGACGGCGGACGAGATCGCCCTGGCCGCCCGCCGCGCCCGCGCGCACGACTTCATCACCGCTCTGCCCAAAGGCTATGACACCCTGGTCGGCGAGCGCGGCGTCAAGCTTTCCGGCGGCGAGCGCCAACGCGTGGCGATCGCCCGCGCCTTTCTGGCCGACGCCCCGGTCCTGGTTCTCGACGAGGCCACCTCATCCCTTGATGTTGAAACCGAAGTCCAGGTCCAGGCCGCCACCGCCGCCTTGATGGCTGGCCGGACCACCATCGTCATCGCTCACCGGCTGAGGACTATCCGCAGCGCCGACCGCATCCTGGTGTTTGAGGACGGCGCGGTGGTCGAGGAAGGCCGCCACGGGGAATTGGTGGCGCGCGGCGGCGTCTACGCGCGGCTGCACGCGGTGACGGTGGGGTAATCCTGCCGCCGGCCCGGAACGAGCGGGCGGGCGCCCATCTCTATTCGTCGGCGGCTGCGTCGCTCGGCTCACGGCGTGACGCCGCCAGGGAAATCGCGCCCGCCAGAGCGGCGATCGCGGCGGCGAGGGCGGCCGACGCCGCCAACGGGTGTTCTTTGACGCTCGCGGTCGCGTCTTTCAGCATGCGCCGACTGCGCAGTCGGGCCTCGTGCGACAAGGCGCGTGACGCCTCCATAACCTTGAACGCCGCGCGGGAGGCGGCGTCCTGGGCATCGTCGCCGACGTCGCGCAGGTAGGCGTCAACCTTTTTGGAAACGACGTCGATCTGGTCGTGGAGGTCGTCGAGCGCGGGGGAGGAGTGTGCGGGGGTCATGGCTTTTGTCCGATGGGTTGGAGGGGAGGGCGGCGCGCATCGCGACCGAGCCGTCTTGATCTTCAATCAACCCCTTTGTCCGACCATGGTTCCGGTCAGGCGGTTTGCGTTGAGCCCCTGGCGCGCATTTTCGCGCTCTATCCTTGCCCCGTCCGCGGGCGTAGATTCCCGTCATGAAACACATCTCATTCGGCCACACCGGCCTGCGCATCTCCAGGCTTTGCCTTGGCACCATGACCTTCGGCTTCCAGTGCGAGGAGGCGCAGAGTTTTGCGATCATGGACGCGGCGGCGGCGGCCGGCGTCGATTTTTTTGATACGGCGGACGTCTATCCGCTGGGCGCCGACGTCGATCTCGCCGGGCGCACCGAGGAGATCGTCGGGGCGTGGCTGAAAGGCAAGCGCCACGACTTCATCCTCGCCACCAAGTGCGTGGGCAAGATGGGTCCCAAGCCGTGGGATCAAGGCATGTCGCGCAAGCACGTCCTTGAGGCCATCGACGCGTCGCTGCGGCGCCTGGGAACCGACTACGTCGATCTCTATCAGCTGCACGGTTATGATCCATTGACCCCGCTCGACGAGGCGCTGGAGGCGCTCGACGCGGTCGTGCGGTCGGGCAAGGCGCGCTATGTCGGCGTCTCCAACTGGCCGGCGCACAAGGTCGCGCGGGCGCTGGGGCGCGGCGAACTCAAGCATTGGGCGCGCATCGACAGCGTGCAGCCGCGCTACAATCTGCTGTTCCGACCATTCGAGCGCGATCTTCTGCCGCTGTGCCAGGAGGAAGGCGTCGCGGTGATCCCCTACAATCCCCTCGCCGGCGGTCTCCTGACCGGCAAGCACGCCGGCGACGCGGCGCCGCAACAGGGGTCGCGCTTCACCCTCGGCCGGGCCGGGGCGATGTATCAGGCCCGCTATTGGGACGAGCACAAGTTCGAGACGGTCGAGGCCCTGCGCGCGGTCGCGGCGGAGGCGGGCATGAATATGGCGACGATGGCGGTGCGCTGGGTGCTGAGCCATGGCGCCATCACCGCCCCGATCATCGGCGCCAGCCGGCCCGAGCAACTGGCCGACAGTCTGGCGGCGGCGGAAGCGGGGCCGCTGCCGGACGATCTGAAGGCGAAGCTGGACGAGCTCACCCACGGCTGGCGGGCGGTGGATATGGAGCGATAAGGCTAGGCGTCGATCACCGATTGCAGCATCGCCGCCAGATCCCCTCGCTGCGCCACCGTCACGCCACCAAGGCCGAGCCAGCCGGCCATCAACGTCAGTTCCCGCGCCAGGGCGGCCGCGGCTTCGGCGGCGGGGGCGCCCGGCTCCAGATGCGCCGCCTGCGCGCGCAACAGCCCCGCCTGACGGTCAGCCTTGAGGTCGACGCGTCCGGCAATGGTCTCGCCCATCAATAGCGGCAAAACATAGTAACCATGCTCGCGCTTGTGCGCCGGAGTGTAGATTTCCAGGCGGATGCGGGCGCCGAACAATCGCTCGGTGCGCTCGCGCCGCCAGATCAGATTGTCGAACGGCGACAGCAGGCTTTGGACGTGGGCGCGGCGCGGCACGCGGACGCCCGGCGCGAGATAGGCGGGCTTGGTCCAGCCCTGAACGGTGACGGCGGTCAGTTCGCCCGCCTCGACCATCTCGGCCACACGGGCGCGGGTCTCGGCAAGCGGCATGCGGAAATAGTCGCGCAGATCGCCTTCGGTCGCCACGCCCATGGCGCGGGCGGCGATGCGCAGGAGGGCGCGGTGCGCCTCGGCCTCGGTCGGCGTGGGGACGTCGCAGATTGATCGAGGGATCACCCGCTCGGTCAGGTCATAGACCCGCTCGAACCCGCGTCGGGTTTTGGTGGTGATCAGGCCGGCCCAGAACAACCATTCGAGCGCGCGCTTGCCGTTCGACCAGCTCCACCAGCCGGCGACGCGCGGACCATCGGCGAAGTCGCCGCCGGTGACGGGCCCCTCGCGCTCGATCCGCCGCAGCACCGCGTCGATGAAGTCGCGCCGCTCGCGCGCGAAGGTCGCCAGTCCGCCCCAGGTTTCGCCCGCCCGCGCCCGCTCCATCCGCCAACGAAACAACGGCTGCGACGCCACCGGCAGCAGCGAGGCCTCGTGCCCCCAGTATTCGAACAAGGATGGGCGTTTGCCCCACGCCTCCCGCTCCAGGGTCTCGCGCGGATAGTCCCCCAGGCGGGAAAATCCCGGCAGATAATGGGTGCGCGCCAGCACGTTCACCGAATCGATCTGCACCACGCCCAGGGCGTCGATCATCCGCTTGAGCCGAGTCGCGGTCGGCGCGCCGGCGGGTCGGGGCGTCGCCAGACCCTGCCCGGCCAGGGCGATCCGCCGGGCCTGCGAAGCCGAAAGATCGGCGCCCTTAGCCAAGGTTGGCGGCCGCCATCTGATCGGGATGATCGACGAACCAGTTCAGATCGGTAAGAAGCGCGCGCCAGGCGTCATCCATTGTCGGCGACCAGTTCTCGCCGATCAGGGCGCGAACGGTCTCCGCCACACTGGTGAAGAAGGCCCCGAACACCGTCGGCGGGACGCCATAGCCGTCGTGCGTCACCACCTCGCATTGTATGAGCTGGGCGCCGTAGGCCCGTCGGTCGATGAAATCGAGGATCATCTCGAACACCCGCGCCAGCATCTCGCCACGCACCGACCCGTCGGTGTCGCGCACAAACAGGGCCTCCATGTCCGGGTGGGCGGCGAACAGGCGGGCGTAGACCAGCGGCGTTGGATCGGCGCAGCGCTCGGCGGCGAGATCGAGGGTCTGGGTGATCACGGCGCCGTCGAGCATGGCGCGATCATAACCATCGTGCCTTGATGCGCCATACCGCGTCTTGTAGAGCGCTGGCCATGCTCAAACATCATCGTTTCGGGGCGAGCCTCGCCGTCGCCATCCTGGCCCTCGCGTGGACCTCCACGGCGATGGCCGCGCCGATGATTTTTGTGCGCGGCGCCTGGATGCGCCCGGCGGCGGCCGGCGCGAGCGGCGCCGCCTATCTGACCATAACCAACGGCGGCCCGATGACCGACACCCTGATCGCGGTCGCCAGTCCGAACGGCGCCCGCGCCTCGATCCACGAAAGCCGGATGGTAGGTCAGGTGATGACCATGCGCGCCCTGCCCAATCTGGCGATCAGGGCTGGCGCCACGGCGCGGTTTTCGCCCGCCGGCCTGCACGTGATGATTGAGCGGTTGAAGCGCCCCTTGAAAACGGGCGAGCGACTGACCCTTTTTCTGACCTTCGCCAGCGCCGGTCGCGTTCAGGTGACGGTCCGGGTGCGCGCCGACGCGCTCGCCGACCCGATGGCCGGGATGAAGATGTAGTCGGCGCACCCGCGCCTTGCCCCAATCGTGCATACTCGGCGAGGCCGCGCGGCGCATGAATGCAATTTAATCAAACGACGGCGATGTTTGCGTCATGGTCGCGCCAGGACATCAACCAACGGACACTTCACCATGAACAAGCTTCTGATGAGCGCGTCGCTCGCCGCCGTTCTCGCCGCCGCCGGTCTTGCCCACGCCGCCATGGCGCCGACGCCGTCCGGTCCCACGGCGGGACCGTGGGGTTTCGATCTGGCCGGCCGCGACACAACCGTCGCTCCGGGTACGGACTTTTATCAATACGCCAACGGGACCTATCTGAAATCGCTGACGATCCCGCCTGATCGCTCTCGCTTCGGCACCTTTGACGCCCTGCGCGCCCTCTCCGAGACGCGCGTGCATGACCTGCTTGAGCAGGCAGCGGCCCACCCGGAGACCTCCGCCGACGAGGCTCTGGTCGGCGCCTTCTACAAGGCCGCCATGGACGAAGCCCGTGCTGATGCGTTGGACGCCAAGCCGCTCGACCATGACCTCGCGGCGATTCGCGCGGCCAAGACCCGGGCCGATCTCGCAGCGCTGATGGGCAAGGCCAACACCTCGTTCAACGGCGGCCTGTTCGGCGTCGCGATCCAAAACGACGCCAAGTCGCCGAACCGCTACGCTATCTATATGAGTCAGGATGGCCTGGGCCTGCCCGACCGTGACTATTATCTGGAACCCAGTTTCGCCGCGAAGAAAACCCAGTACGAGGCCTATGTCACCCGGTCTCTCAGGGCAGTGCACTGGCCAGCTGCCGAGGCGCAGGCGAAAGCTATCGTCGATCTGGAAACCAAGGTTGCGACGGCGAGCTGGAGCAAGGTCGAGCAGCGCGATCCGGTGAAATCCTTCAATCCGATGAC
Organism: Caulobacteraceae bacterium; assembly: GCA_025352085.1. Taxonomy (GTDB): domain Bacteria; phylum Pseudomonadota; class Alphaproteobacteria; order Caulobacterales; family Caulobacteraceae; genus Acaudatibacter. The sequence goes on from JANXUA010000117.1 coordinate 11,844, forward strand.
GCCGGCGGAGCTGCGGGCCCTCGCGCCCGATTTCCCCTGGAGCGCCTTGCTGAGCGCCGCGGATGTCGGCTCGGTGTCACGCGTGGTGGTGGCCGAAAAATCCGCCTTCCCCAAACTGGCGGAGATCTACGCACAGACCCCAATCGCGACCTTGCGGGCGTGGGCGGCGTTCAAGGTCGTCGATAACGCCTCGCCTTACCTCTCCAAACGGTTCGTCGACGCCAATTTCGAGTTCCGCAACAACACCTTGCAGGGCCAGCCGCAGCAAAAGCCGCGGTGGAAGCGCGCCGCCGCCCTGCTCAACGCCCAGGTCGGCGAGGCGGTCGGCAAAACCTATGTCGCCAAATACTTCCCGCCGGAATCCAAGGCCAAGATGGAGGCCCTGATCGGCGATCTGCGCACCGCCCTCGCCGTCCGGATCGAGCATGTCGCCTGGATGAGCGAGCCGACCAAGGCCAAGGCCCTGGAAAAGCTCTCGCAGCTCACCGTCAAGGTCGGCTATCCGGTCAAATGGCGCGACTACAGCGGCTTGAAGGTCACCTCGACGGATCTCTATGGCGACGTCGAGCGGGCCACGGCGTTTGAGTGGGCGCGCGAGGTCAAGCGTCTGAACGGCCCGGTGGATCGCGATGAGTGGGGCCTGACGCCGCAGACGGTGAACGCTTACTACAGTCGCCTACAGAACGAGATCGTCTTCCCTGCGGCCATTCTTGAGCCGCCGTTCTTTGACCCCTCGGCGGACATGGCGGTGAATTTCGGCGCGATCGGCGGCGTCATCGGCCATGAAATGACCCATGGTTTTGACGATCGAGGGCGCCAGTTCGACGGGACGGGCGCCTTGGCCGACTGGTGGGCGCCGGAAGACGCGGCCAAATACGTTGTTCAGACCAAACGACTTGGCGGCCAGTATTCCGCCTTCGAGCCGATCAAGGGCTCGCACGTCAACGGCGACCTGACGATGGGCGAGAACATCGCCGATCTGGGCGGACTGTTACTCGGTCTTGACGCCTATCATTTCTCACTCAAGGGCGCGTCGGCGGCGACGCTGGATGGCGTCACCGGCGATCAGCGGGTGTTCTTCGGCTGGGCGCAGGTGTGGCGCGGCGCGAGCCGCGATGACGCGCTGCGTCAGGCATTGGTGACCGATCCGCATTCGCCGGCGTCGGTCCGGGTGGACGGCGTCGTGCGCAATATCGACGCTTGGTACGAAGCCTTCGGGATCAAACCGGGCGACCCGATGTACGTCGCGCCCGATCAGCGCGTCCGCATCTGGTAGGTTGCTTCCGATAGATTGGCCTGGATTGGCGGTGCTTTGCGCCCCCTCCGTCACGCGATGCAAGATGGCATCGCGCGCCATCTCCCCCGCTGCGCTTCGCTTGCATGGGAGGAGCGAAGACCTTGTTGCTCCTCCCATGGCCCGAAGAGGCCGGGGGAGGTGGCGCGGCGCGTTTTCTTGCGCCGTGACCGAGGGGGCGAAGGACGCCTAGAGATTTTCAATCCGAAGTCCTTGCAAAAACGCGTCCAGATCCCCGCCCGCGAATAGCGCTCCGGTGATCCCCGCCCGCCGCGCCGCCTCCATGTCCGACGCCTTGTCGCCGATCATCACCGCTCGCGCCGGATCGATCGACCAGTCGGCGATGGCGCGCACGATCATGCCGGGATTGGGCTTGCGGTCCGGGTGGTCAGGGTGGACGTAACGGGGCGCCGCCGCCTCGGCGAAAAACGGACACATGTAGAAGGCGTCGATGTGGGCGCCCTCGGCCGCGAGGTCGGTCTGCATCGCCTCATGCAGACGCGCCACGTCCGTTTCGCTGAAATAGCCGCGCGCGACCCCCGACTGATTCGTCGCGACGATGGCCAGGGCGCCGGCCTGGTTCACACGGCGGACCGCCGCTCGCGCGCCGGCGATCCACTCAAAGCGGGAAACATCGCCGACATAGCCGTGATCGACATTGAGGACGCCGTCGCGGTCGAAGATCACCGCCGCCCGCCGTTTCGTCGCTTCCTGAATGATGGCCATCGTCCTAGAGCCTGATGCGTTTACACGGAACAGATGTAAACGCTGAATCCGGCTCTACACTTTTGTATTTAGAGCAGGATTCAGATTTTGGACGGTTCCGTCTAAAATCATCCTGCTCTAGATTGCGCGCCCGTTCCGCATAGTTCTGGTACAGCCTCTTGCAGACCATGCCAAAGCCTCATCCCCCCGTCGGCCTCGTGGCCTCCGCCATCCGAACGTTGGACGCCGAGATCGAGGGGCTAAGAGCGTTGAACGCCGCGCTTGGCGACTGGTTGAAGGCGCCGTTCGAGGCCGCCGTTGAGGCGATCAGGGGCGCCAGCGGGCGGGTGGTCGTCACCGGCATGGGCAAGAGCGGCCATGTGGCGCGCAAGATCGCCGCGACCCTCGCCTCCACCGGCGCGCCGGCGTTCTTCCTGCATCCGGCCGAGGCGAGCCACGGGGATCTGGGCATGGTGGCGGCCGGCGATGTCGTTCTGGCCCTGTCCTGGTCGGGCGAGACGCCCGAACTGCGCGACGTCATCCACTATTGCAAACGCTTCAACCTGCCTCTGATCGCCATGACCTCGGTGGCGACGAGCGCCCTGGCTCTGGCGGCGGATATCGCGCTCGTGCTGCCCCAGGCGGAGGAAGCCTGTCCCAACGGTCTGGCCCCCACGACGTCGACCACCATGCAGATGGCGTTCGGCGACGCCCTGGCCATCGCCTTGCTCGAAGGGCGCGGGTTTTCGGCGGCGGACTTTCGTGACGTCCACCCGGGCGGGCGCCTGGGCGCGCGCCTGATCACCGTGCGCGACCTGATGTCGGTCGGCGAGGATTTGCCGACCGTGCCCCAGTCCGCGACCCTTTCCGACGCGATTTTCGAAATCACCCGCACGCGCCACGGCGGCGTCGCCGTCGTCGACCCGCAAGGCCGCCTGATCGGCGCCTTCACCGATGGTGACTTGCGCCGCGCTTTGCCGAAGGCGGATCTGACCGCGCCGGTGGTCGAGCACATGACCCGAACCCCGGCCTTCGTCGATCCAAGGCTGCTGGCGACCGAGGCCCTGCGCGTGATGAACACGCGCGAGCGGCCGATCCTGTTGATGTTCGTGTGCGAGGATGATCGGCTGGTCGGGGCGGTCAGCATGCACGATTTCCTGCGCGCCGGCATTGCCTAGAGCGGCGGTGGCCGTGTCCGCGCCACCGGTCCTGGCGGTCGAAGACCTCTGCGTCCGCTTCGACACCCCCGACGGCGTCGTTGACGCCGTGCGCGGCGTATCGTTCGCGGTAAGCGCCGGCGAATGCCTGGGCGTGGTGGGCGAAAGCGGCTCGGGCAAGAGCCAGATCGTGCTGGCCGCCATGGGCCTCTTGGCCAACAACGGCCGAGCGACCGGGCGGGTGCGATTTGCCGGCGACGACATATTGGGATTGAAACCGCGTTTCCTGAACCGCGTGCGCGGCTCACGGATGACCATGATCTTCCAGGATCCGCTCACCGCCCTGACGCCGCATGTGCGCATCGGCGCGCAGATCGCCGAACCCCTGCGCGTGCATGGAAAACTGAGCCGGCGCGAGGCCGAGGATCGCGCGCGGGACTGGCTGGAGCGGGTGCGCATTCCCGAGTCCGGGCGGCGGATGCGGCAATACCCGCACGAGCTTTCCGGCGGCATGCGGCAAAGGGTGATGATCGCCCAGGCCATGGCCTGCGGGCCCGATCTCCTGATCGCCGATGAACCCACCACCGCTCTGGACGCCACTATCCAGGCGGAGATCCTCGATCTGATGGCGCAATTGCAGGCCGAGAGCGGCGCGGCGATGATCCTGATCACCCATGATATGGGCGTCATCGCCCGCATGGCCGACCGGGTGTGCGTGATGCGTGCCGGCCAGGTGGTCGAAACCGGAACCGCTCACGCGGTGCTCACCGCGCCGACGCGGGCCTATACGCGCGCGCTTCTCGACGCCATTCCGCGTCTGGACGGCGATGTCGAGCCGGCGCGGGCGGTGGTGGCCGCCGGCGCGCCGGTCGTGGTCGAAGGTCATGACGTGAAGGTGTGGTTTCCGCATCGCGCGGGCCTGTTCGCGGCGCCGGCCGTGACCCGCGCCGTTGATGGCGTCAGCTTCCACATTCGTCGCGGCGAGACGCTGGGCGTGGTCGGCGAAAGCGGCAGCGGCAAGTCGACCCTGGCGCGCGCGGTCCTTCGCCTCACGCCGACCACGGCGGGCGCGGTGACCCTGCTCGGACGTGACCTCACCGGCGCCGATCAGACGGCCTTGCGCGCCGCGCGCAAGGATCTGCAGATCGTCTTTCAGGACCCCCTGGCCAGCCTCGATCCGCGCGCGACGATCGGCTCGTCGATCGCCGAACCCCTGCTTGCCCAGCGCCCGGACCTGTCGCGGGCCGATCGGCGAAATGAAGTCGCGGCGATGATGGAAGCGGTCGGCCTGTCGGCCGATCTGATCAACCGCTATCCGCACGCCCTGTCCGGCGGACAAAATCAAAGGGTCGGCATAGCCAGGGCGATGATCATCAAACCGGCGCTGGTGATCTGCG
>JANXUA010000166.1 GCA_025352085.1 Caulobacteraceae bacterium
GGCCAGGTCCCGTTCAGGCGGGTGTTCATCAACGCCCTGATCCGCGACGCGGCGGGCGCGAAGATGTCCAAGTCCAAGGGCAATGTGATGGACCCGCTGGAGCTGGTCGACCAGTACGGCGCCGACGCCCTGCGCTTCACCATGGTCGCCCTGAGCGGTCAGGCGCGCGACGTGCGCCTCGCCACCCCGCGCATCGAAGGCTATCGCAACCTCGGCACCAAACTGAACGCCGCGCGCTTCTGCGAGATGAATGAGTGCGTCGCCGCCCCCGGCTTCGATCCGGCGACGGCGCGCCACACCCTCAACCGCTGGATTCGCGGCGAGACGGCGGCGGCGGCGCGCGAGGTGACCGCCGCGCTGGACGCCTGCGCCTTCGATGTCGCCGCCACGACACTTTATCGCTTCATCTGGAATGTGTTCTGCGACTGGTTCGTCGAATTCGCCAAGCCGATCCTGGGCGGCGATGACGCCGAGGCCAAGGCCGAGACCCGCGCCATGGCCGCCTGGGTGCTGGAAACTATCCTCAAGCTGCTGCACCCGGTGTCGCCCTTCATCACCGAGGAGCTGTGGGCCAAGACGGCGGCGCGGCCGCGCGACACCCTGCTGATCACCGCGCCGTGGCCGGATCTGCCGCACAGCTATCACGACGCCGAGGCCGCCGCCGAGATCGATCTGGTGATCGCCGCAGTCACCGAAGGCCGCTCGGTGCGCGCAGAGCTCAATGTGCCGCCGGGCGCCAGGCCCGATCTGATCGTGGTCGAGGCGACCGACGCCCAGCGCGCCGCCCTGACCGCCAACGCCTCGGTCATCGCCCACACCCTGCGCGCCGGCGCCCTGCGCTCGGAACCCGGCCTGCCCGACGGCGCGGTGGCCCTGATCGTGAACGGGGCGACTCTGGGCCTCAGCGTCAAGGGCCTGATCGATATTCCCGCCGAAAAGGTCCGCCTGGCCAAGGACATCGCCGCCCACGCCGACAACGCCGCGCGCACCGCCAAAAAACTCGACAACGCCGACTTCATTGCCAGGGCGCCCGAAGAGGTCGTCGAAGAAAACCGCGCCCGCCTCGCCGAAGCGCAGCAGGCGAAAGCGCGGCTCAAGGGCGTATTGGCGCGACTGGAGACGTTGGGCTAGGCTCGGTCCCGCGCCGCGCGGGCGCCGGGGGGTGTTTCATAAATCGATGGTGCCGTGCGCGAGATCGCTATTTGCCACGCTGGTCGCGCTGGGAAGCCTGGCGGTCGGCCACGCTGCGGTCGCGGCGTGCAAGATCGACACCCTCGCCGACCTGCCGGTGACCGTGACAAATTGGCGAGCGACCATCCCGGTCAAGGTGAACGGCGTTCCGGCGCGTTTCTTCGCTGACACCGGTGCGTTCTTCGGATTGATCTGGCCATCCAGCGCCTCTGAACTTGGCCTGAAGCTGGAGCCGATCCCAAGCGGCATGATCGTCACGGGCGCGGGCGGTTCAGCCGCCATGTCCGTCGCCACGGTGAAGGCCTTCAATCTGGCCGGGCTCGAACTGCACAACGTCCAGTTCATGGTCGGCGGCAGCGACGTCGGCGGCGATCACACCGGCGCCATCGGCGAAAATATGCTGGGCATCGCCGATGCCGAATTCGACCTCGCGAGCGGGGCGATCCGGCTGATGCGCCCCCACGACTGCGGCGGCCGCTCTCTCGCCTATTGGGACAGGTCCAATCGCTATTCAACGCTGGAGATCGACCCCGCCCAAGGGTGGGACAATAAGATCACCGGCTTCGTCACCGTAAACGGGGTGAGGCTGCGCGCCTGGTTCGATACCGGCGCCCCGGTTTCGTTCCTGTCGCTTGGCGCGGCCAGGCGGGCGGCGGTCGATGTCACCGCGCCAGGGGTGGTCGACGGCGGGTACGACGGCGGCATTGGGCGACACACGTTCAGAAGCTGGATCGCGCCGGTCGAGACGTTCAAGATCGGCGACGAAGAGGTCCGGCACACGCATCTGCGCGTTTCCAGCGACCCGAACGACGCGGTCGACATGATGATCGGCATGGATTTTTTCTTGTCGCACCGCATCTATGTCGCCAACAGCCAGCACCGATTGTATTTCACCTACAATGGCGGCCCCGTATTTAACTTGGAGACTCTGTCCGATAATCCGCCGCCGGCGCCGACGCCGACGGCCCCGATCGCGACAACCGGCGGCGCGGCGCCGCGTCTTTGGCGCGCGAGGCGTATGAACCGGCCGTCGCCGACCTTGGCCGCGCGGTCGCCCCGGCGCCGGCCAACGCCGACTATGTGTTCGCGCGGGCGCAGGCCTATCTGGGCGCCGGCAAGCCCTTCCTGGCCATGACCGACCTCGATCAGACGCTCAAGCTGAGGCCCCATGACAGTCCCGCCCGCCTGCTGCGCGCGCGGGTGCGCCTGTCCGGGCGTGACGCGGCCGGGGCGCTGAACGACCTCGACGCCGCCGATCACGCCATGCCCCGCGAATCGGTTGATCGTCGTGAGTTGGCCGATCTCTATGGGGCCGCCGACGCTCTGCCCCGCGCGCTCACGCAATACGATCTTTGGCTCAAAACCCATCCCGCGGACGACAAGCGCGCCAAAGCCCTCAACGGGCGCTGCTGGACCAGGGCGCTGCTCGGTCAAGACCTCGACCAGGCGCTGAACGACTGCGACGCCGCGCTCCGGGAGAACCCCAAGAACTTCAACACGCTCGACAGCCGCGGCCTGGTGTTTCTGCGCCAGGGCGCGGTCGACAAAGCCATCGCCGACTATGACGCCGTCCTCGCCCAGAACCCCAAAATCGCCTGGTCGTTCTACGGTCGCGGCCTCGCCAGATTGCGCAAGGGTCAGACCGCCGCAGGAAACGCCGACATCGCCGCCGCCACCGCCCTCGACCCCGCCCTTCCCGCGCGGGCCAAGACCTACGGCATCGGACCGTAGAATGCCTTGTTGGCGTGATTGGCAACACTCGATTCTGTTGGCATTTTGGCCAACGTGAACGCCGAACTCCTTCAGCACCGTCGAGGCATTGGTGCGCGATTTCCTGGCCGACGTCGAGAAAGCGAGGACCTCATGAGAACGGCGACCATTCAGATTCGCAGGGACGACGAGACGCTGGTGCGCGAGGCGGCGTCGGCGTTCGCGGAGGCCTGGCGCACGGGCAAGTCCGCCGGCGACCTCTTCACTTTTTCGACCCCCTCGCAACTCTTCTCGGTGCTGTCACCCAAACGGTGGGCCTTGATCGAGCGACTGCAGGCGATCGGCGCGACCAGCCTGCGCGGCCTGGCCCGCGCGCTCGGGCGCGACGTGAAACGCGTGCATGAGGACGTGGCCATCCTGCTCGATTGGGGTCTCGTCGAGCGCAACGACGCCGGCAAGCTGATCGTGCCCTATGCCGTCATCCACGTCGATTTCGATTTGCGCGCGGCAGCCTGAGGGGCAGGATCGTTCGACCGATTCAGATCTCAACCCCGGTCAGGTCTTCTGACACTCACCCGCAAGACGCCCGGGGTAAACAGGGCTGGTGAAGTCCGGCCCGGCTGGCTAAGTGTTCAATGATAAGTTTGCCCGAGGAAACGACGCCCATGACCACGCCCGCCTGGCCCGCCATGTCCATCGCCCAGGCGCACGCCCTGATCACCCAGCCCGGTTCTCCGTGCGAGATGGAGGAGGTGGTGATCCGCGGGATCAAGACCCGGACGTGGAAGAACGCGCCGCCATCCCTGCGCGCCGTCGTCGAATTCGGTCGCGCGCATGGCGAGGCGATCTTTCTTGTGCACGAGGACGAGCGGGTCAGTTTCGAGGCCTTCCACCGCGCCGTCGCCGCCCTGGCCCACGCCTTGCGGGCCGATGGCGTGACCAAGGGCGACCGCGTCGCCATCATCATGCGCAACATTCCCGAATGGCCGGTGGCGTTCTACGCCGCCGCGGCGCTCGGCGCGATCGTCACCCCGCTCAACGCCTGGTGGACCGGGCCGGAACTGGAGTACGGCCTCACCGATTCCGGCGCCAAGGTCGCCATCGTCGATCGCGAGCGCCTGGAGCGCATCACCGAACATCTGCCGGCCTGTCCCGATCTGAAGCGGGTGTTGGTCGCCCGCATGGGCGAGGAGATCGCCAATCCCATGCTCACAAAACTGGAATCGGTGATCGGTCACCCCAACGACTGGGCGGGCCTGCCCGACCGGGCCCTGCCGGATGTCGACATCCAGCCCGAGGATGACGCCACCATTTTCTACACCTCCGGCACCACCGGCAGTCCCAAGGGCGCCCTGGGCACCCAGCGCAATTTCACCTCGAACATTTTTTCCTCCGGCAGCGTGGCCGCCCGCGCCTTCCTGCGCCGCGGCGAAGCGCCGCCGGAGCCGGACCCTGCCGCGCTGCAAAGAGGGTTTCTGCTGTCGGTGCCGTTCTTTCACGCCACCGGATCGACGGCGATCATGAACCCCAGCCTGTTCGCCGGGGCCAAGATCGTGATGATGCGCAAGTGGGACCCCATTCGGGCGTTCGAACTGATCGAACGCGAGCGCCTCACCTCGGCCGGCGGCGTGCCGACCATCGCCTGGCAGCTGATCGAACATCCTGACCGCAGCAAATACGACCTCTCGTCGATCGAAAGCGTCGCCTACGGTGGCGCGCCTTCCGCTCCCGAACTGGTGCGCAAGATCGTCGAGACCTTTCCCAAATCCCAGCCCGGCAACGGCTGGGGCATGACCGAAACCAGCGCCACGGCGAGCCAGCACGGGGCGGAAGACTACGAGCACCGCCCAGACTCTTGCGGCCCGGCCGTCGCGGTCGGCGACATCAAGATCATGACCGTCGAGGGCGACCGTGAACTGGCCGTCGGCGAGGTCGGCGAGCTGTGGTTCAAGGGGCCGCAGGTGGTGAAGGGCTATTGGAACAAGCCGCAAGCCACCGCGCAGACGTTTGTCGACGGCTGGGTCAAGACCGGCGACCTGGCGCGCCTCGACGACGAGGGCTTCTGCTTCATCATCGACCGGGCCAAGGACATGCTGATCCGCGGCGGCGAAAACATCTACTGCATCGAGGTGGAGAACGCGCTCTACGACCACCCGGCGGTGATGGACGCCGCCCTGGTCGGCATTGCGCACAGGACTTTGGGCGAGGAGCCCGGCGCCGTCGTCACCCTCAAGCCGGGCGCCGACGCCGGCG
>JANXUA010000085.1 GCA_025352085.1 Caulobacteraceae bacterium
TCTCGCGGTAGACAAGTTTGATGGATTGATCCTGCCCGGCGGCCATCGCGCACGAGGCATGACGCCCTATCTTGAAAGCGCCGAGATCCAGCGCCTGGTGGTCGAGTTCTTCGCCGCTGCCAAGCCGGTCGGCGCGATATGCCACGGCGCCCTGATCCCGGCGCGCAGCACCGATCCCAAGACCGGGCGGTCGGTGCTTTATGGGCGCAAGACGACCAGCCTGACGTGGGCGCTGGAACGGTCGGCCGCCCGTTTGGGCAAGGTGGTGCGGTTCTGGGACCCGTACTACTACCGCACCTATCGCGACGGGGTCGGCGAGGCCGACGGGTATATGTCGGTGCAGGCCGAGATCACGCGCGCCCTGCGTTCGGCGGCCGATTATGTCGATGTTGACCCGAACGCGCCGGACTATCGACGCAAGACCTCCGGCCTCGCCCGCGACACGCCTGATGACGCGAGCCCCGCGTGGGTGGTGCGCGATGGAAATTACATCTCGGCCCGCTGGCCCGGCGACGCCTATAGATTCGCCAAGATTTTCGCCGAGCTTCTGGCCTGCCAATAACCGTAATTGGCCGCTACTGCGCCGCGGCCGGGGCGCGGGTCCGCGCCTCCAGGCTGACGCGCTCGGCAGTGATTTCATCGCGCCTGGCCTGCGCGGCGGCGATCCTGGCCTTTTCGCCGGCCCGCTTGGCGCCGTACCAGGCGCTCGTCGCCTCCATTTCCCTGACCGGCAGCAGATGGCTGTCGTCGGCCGGTTTGAAGCCGCCGATATTGATTTTGGCCAGGTAGCCGCGCGCCTTAACCGCCTCGGCGCCGTCGCCCTGGCCATAGGTGAGGAAGAACTGGCGCAGCTTTTCCTTGACCACCGGGTCAAGGCTCCTGCGCCGGACGATCGGGTCCTGCGGCAGGGGCGGCGAACTCCACAGTACTGTCACCGCGGCCGCGTCGGGGCGGCCCTGGCGTCGGTCGAGCGCAAGGGTGGTGGAACTGATAGAGGCCAGATCGAGCTGACCCCTCGCCACGGCGGTCAGGTCGGTCTCCGGGGTCACGCCAACGCGCACCTCTTTGAAACAGGTCCGCGGATCGATATCGCGCGGCGCGAACAGATAGGTCATCGGCGCCAGCGCGGCGGCGGTCGATAGTGTGTCACCCATGCCCAAAGTCAGGGTCCGCCGGCATTTCAGGGCCCGGTCCAGGGTTAGGCCCCGCTTGGAAGCCGCGATGAGGACCGAGACGCGGGCGGCCACCCCCTCGGCATCGGCGGTGCGCGCGAACACCTCTCCGCCGGCGTGGCGCACGACCTCCAGCCCGGCGAGGTTGGAGAACAGGCCCGCGTCGACCCCGGTCATGTGCATGGCCTCGATCAGCGCGGCGTCCTTGGCGTAGACGTGGAGTTTCACCTTCAGGCCCGTACGGCGCTCCATGTCGGCCAAGATCGGGCGCCAGGCGCGGCTGACGACCGCGGCCGGCTCGGCGGACTGTACGGCGAAGTGGATTTCCCCCCGGATCGCGCCTTGCGGCGCGCCGGCCCGGCCGCAGGCGGCAAGCATGACCGCGATCAGGGCCATGGCCGAGAGGCGGCGGCGCGTCATCATTCGGGCGACCCCTCCCAAAACTGGCCAGCAATTTGGGACGTCAACAATCCGTCAACCGGTCTCAACCTCGCCCCAAGGTCAGCTCGACATACACCATCTCGCGACGATTGGATGCACGACCATCGGACAAGGGTTGCAGTTTCCGCTTTACAAGCGGGGACGAGGTCCCTATTTCGCACCGCTCCGGCGGACCCGATGTCCTCATAAGCGCTGCTAACGCCGGCCTGGGTTCAACAATCTGCAGGGGGTCACGTGAATTGCACGTTTACCATTCTCCCCTGGACCTGGTCCGTGAGCGGTCACCGGAACGCCCTGTCGCCCTTGTGCGACACGGCCCCGTAGCCGCAGCGGCGCGCTGGTTCAGGACTAATTTCGCGGGCGATGTCCTCTACGCGGTGAAGGCCAACCCGTCGCCGTGGATGATCCGCGCCCTGGTTGAAAATGGCGTCACCGCGTTTGACGTCGCCTCGATTCCCGAAATCGAGCTGGTGCGCGACCATGCGCCGGGCGCGCGCATGGCCTTCATGCACCCGGTCAAGAGCCGCGCGGCCATAGCCGAAGCCTATACCGACTACGGCGTACGCACCTTCGCCCTGGATTCGCACGAAGAGCTGGCCAAGATCATTACTGCGACCAACGGCGCCAAGGATCTCAACCTGATCGTGCGCCTCGCGGTCGACGCATCCGGCGCGGCGTATAGCCTGAGCGGCAAGTTCGGGGTCTCGGCGATCGACGCGCCCGAGCTCCTGCTCGCCGCCCGCCAGGCGACGCAGGATCTGATGGGCGTCTCCTTCCATGTCGGCAGCCAGTGCATGCGCCCGTCGGCCTATCAGGCGGCCATGGCCCAGGCCTCGCGCGCCCTGGTGCGCGCCGGGGTGTTCGCCGACGTGGTGGATGTGGGCGGCGGCTTTCCATCGGTCTATCCGGGCATGGTCCCGCCCGATCTGTCCGAATACATCGGCGCCATTGAGCGCGGCTTCAACGACATGATGGTGCACGAAACCACCGAACTTTGGTGCGAACCGGGCCGGGCCATCGCCGCCGAGGGCGCGTCGATCCTGACCCGCGTCGAGCTGCGCAAGGGCGACGCCCTCTATCTGAACGACGGCGCCTATGGCTCTCTGTTCGACGCCGCGCACGCCAAATGGCCGTTTCCCGTGAAACACCACCGCACCGATGGCGCGGCGCGCGGCGCGCTCAAGGCTTTCCAGTTCTTCGGCCCGACCTGCGATTCCATCGACCACATGCCGGGTCCGTTCTGGTTGCCCGACGACGTGGCCGAGGGCGATTACATCGAGGTCGGCATGCTGGGCGCCTACGGCGTCGCCATGGCCACGCGCTTCAATGGCTTTGGCGACATCGAAACCGTGCGGGTGGACGACGCCCCGATGGGCTCGATGTACGGCCTTGCCCCGCGCTCGATCCCCACGCCGCGCATCGACAGCGGAACCGTCATCAAGCTGACGCGCGCCAGGGGCAAGAAGCGTCGCAGACGCTAGGATCGTCTGGATCTTCGCGCCCTTTGCGCCTTCGCGGTAGACACCGGCCGCGACGGCGCAAAGCGCGCGTCGACGACTTGAAACATTGGAAACCTGATGAACGTCCCCACGCCCAACACCAAGGCCGAACTGCTCTCCAAAGTGGTCGAGCACGTCGACATCACCGCCTATGATGCGCGCCCGGTGATCGACGCCATGCGCAAGATGAGCTTCACCTCGCGTGACACCGCGCGGGCCGCCGACATCCTCTCCATGGCCATCGAGGACAAGGATTGCTCGGTGTGGATCACCCTGGCCGGATCGACCAGCGCCGGCGGCTGCATGCACGTCTATCGCGACATGCTCAAATACGGCATGGCCGATGTGGTGGTCGCCACCGGCGCGTCGATCATCGACATGGATTTCTTCGAGGCCCTGGGGTTCAAGCACTATCAGGCCCAGGGCGGCGTCGACGACCGCGACCTGCGCGCCCTCTACATCGACAGGATCTACGACACCTATATCGACGAGGAAGAGCTGCAGGCATGCGATCACGCCATCAAGGCGATCACCGATGGCCTGGAGCCGCGCCCCTATTCCTCGCGCGAATTCATCAACGAGATCGGCAAGTGGCTGGCGGCGGGCAACGCCAAAAAGCCCGCCAGCCTGATCCAGACCGCCTATGAAGAGGGCTGCCCGATCTTCTGCCCAGCCTTCACCGACAGCTCGGCCGGTTTTGGACTGGTCAAGCATCAGGTCGAGCGGATCAAGGCGAAACAACCTTACGTGTCGATCGATTCCGTCGCCGATTTTCGCGAACTGACCGACATCAAGATCGCCGCCGGCGCCACCGGCCTGTTCATGGTCGGCGGCGGCGTGCCGAAGAACTTCGCCCAGGACACCGTGGTCTGCGCCGAAATCCTCGGCGTCGAAGCCGAAATGCACAAATACGCCGTCCAGATCACCGTCGCCGACGTACGCGACGGCGCCTGCTCGTCATCAACCCTGAAAGAAGCCTGCTCGTGGGGCAAGGTCGACGTGACCTGGGAGCAGATGGTGTTCGCCGAAGCCACCACCGTCGTGCCGCTGATCGGCTCGGACGCCTATCATCGTGGAGGGTGGAAGAGGCGGGAGAAGCGGCGGTTCGCGGGGTTGTTTAAGGGAGCATAGCCCGTGGGCGCGCTGTGTACCCCTCGTGGTCCTCTATGGAGAATTCGAGGCGCAACAACGGGCCTTGTTGCCAGCAGGTGTACGCGCTCATTGATCTGAGTGAAACAGAGGGTGGAATGCAACAATTCAAGTCGGTGATGCATTTGCGAGTGGCAAAATCATGAAGTATTTCGGCAGTTCCCCGGGAGGCGCCAGCTTTGGAAACGGCTTGAATCCAAATCGCGCATAGTAATCCGGGTCGCCAACAAGCACACAGCCCGAGGCGTCCATTGCCTCAAGTTGACGAATGCCCTCGTTGATCAACATGCCGCCGATGCCTTGCCGTTGCAGGTTTGGTTCGACCGCCACAGGCCCCAATGCAAACCAACTTTGAGAAGCGTCAGCTGCTTTGGCCGGAGAAAACGCAACGTGGCCGACGATATTGCCGCCCCGCACGGCAACCAACGAGATTGTCAGAGCGCCCGCACCGCGCAAATCGTCGATCAAGTCCTGCTCATCGCCATCTGCAAACCACATGGGCGCAAAAGCGCGCTTGGTGAGGTGATAAATTGCGTCGCGATCGGCGTTGAGTTCGGGGCGGATGGCGATATTCACTAGGCTTGCTCCGATCACGCTGGCAGGTCGGCGTGGACGTAGCCGACATGATAAGATTTCTCGAAACAATTAGGCCGCACGATAACCATCTCGTTCGCCCCTCAGCCTGAATGCGCCGCGGCGGCCACATCGCTATTGGCAACCCCCAGCGGCTCAAAATGCTTACCATTCTGGGTCAGCACAACCAGATCGTGCGCCAGGGCCGTCGCGGCGATGGCGATGTCGGCGAGACCCGGGTGGCGACCGGCCGCGAAGGCTTGGTCGGACAATCTTCCCGCGATCCGGGCGACCGGCGTATCAACCGGAATTACTCGATCACCGTAGAAGGCCAACACGCCATCAAGCCACGCCGCAAGGCGGGCGGCCCGATCAATCCCTCCGGACCGACGCACCTTGTGGATGCCCAGCTCGACTTCAACGACGGTGATTGCTGAAACAAACAATTGATCGGCCTGGGCGCGGAGCCATTTCTCCTGTTCCGCGCCAAGCGGCTGCCGACCCGGCGCCAGGACGGACAACACCGATGTGTCCAGGAGATAGCCTCGGCTCAAAGATCGATCTCGCGCGGCGGCGTGCGATCGCGTTCAATCTCCAACCCGTCGGGAAAGGAAAGCAGGAGATCGACAAACGACGGACGGTCGTCGGGATAGAGCCGGCGCGCGTCCTCGATGGGAACCATCACGGCGGCGGGCCGCCCGTGCCGCGTGATGGTCGTGGGTTCACCGCGCTCGGCCGCTTCGATCAATGCGGAGAATTTCGCTTTGGCGTCGCGAACTTGAACAGACTGCATGGCTCGCTCACTTGATGTGACTACATGAGGTCATATTAGCTGCTCGTACCGCCCGCCGCAACCGCGCGCTCCAGAACCGGCCGCCACTCGGGCTCGAACGGCAGTTGGAAATCTTCGACCAGAGTACGTTCCAGCTCATCAACTGTGAGTCGTCGCCGGTCCACGGCGCCGTCTCGTTGTCGCACGGTGTGGAGGTTATCCGCGAGCATGTAGCGAACGTCCCGCCCCGTACGCGAAACGATCAGGGTGCGGCGAAAGATCGAGTCGGGGTGGGTCGAGGTGAACCAGTTAGGGGCGACAAAATCGATGTCCAGGGGCGTTCCGGGGGCGAGGTCGTAGATCGGCAACCAGTCGCTGGCGATCAGCGCTTCAAGGCGCACATCGCCGGCGTTCGGACTCAGGCGCACCAGTTCAAACGCCGTTTCCTGCGCCCCGCGGATGTCCAGCCGGATCGGCGCGGTGAGCATGGCGGCGCCGAAACCGACGTCGGCCAGCCAGTCCTCGCCGTCCAGCCGCACCCGCACCGCCTGGTGGGTGCGCGGGACGTGCTGATCGAGTGGGCGGTTCCAACGCGGGCGGGCCAGCAGATTGGAAACCTCGAAGCCCATCGCCCGCAAGGCGCGCTTGAAGAGATCGTTGTGTTCGAAACAGTAGCCGCCCCGGCGGGCGTCGATCAGCTTGGCGTCGATGGCGGCGGGATCGAGGCTGACGCCGCGCCCGAGCTGGACATCGATGGCCTCAAAGGGAATCGCGGCGGGATGAAGACGGTGGAGGGCCTGGAGGAGGCCAAGCGTCGGCGCGCGCGGACCGTCGTAGCCGACGCGGGCGCAATAGGCGTCGAGGTCGATGTCAGGCATGCGATGGATAACTCGTCATCTAACGCTCCTGACCCCTGGCTCGGCGGCGGCCATCTTTCCACACGCCGTTGCTGGCGCCAAACCCGCGCGGGCCGACCCTTGCGCACGTGTCGCCCACCCTCTAACCCCGGAGGGGCGGAGGGTGGACTTGACCAACGATATCCAACAGGACCCTGGCGGCGCCGAGGTGTGGCGCGGCAGCGTCAACGCCTGGGAATGCGACCATATGGGGCACATGAACGTGCGCTTCTACGGCGCGCGCGCGATGGAAGGGATGGTCGGGCTGACCGACGCCCTGGACATGCCCGGCGCTTTCCACGCCAACGCCAATGCGACTGTGATCGTCAAGGAACAGCACATCCGTTTCTTGAGGGAAGCCCGCGCCGGCGCGCCCCTGCACATGGTCGCCGGCGTGCTGGAGATGACCGACAGCGAGGCGCGTATCCTGCAGCTAATCATCCATTCGAACACCGGGGAATTGGCGGCGGGCATTCAGAGCCTGGTCAGCCACGTCACCGTGCGCGAGGAGAGGCCGTTCGCCTGGTCGGCGAGGGCGAGGGCGCGGGCGCAGGCGCTCGCGATCGCCATGCCGGAGCGCGCCGCGCCGCGTAGCCTCACGATCGACACGCCGCCGGGCATCGCCACCCTGGCCGAAGCGGACCGGCTGGGCCTGGTGCGTCTGAGCGCCGGCGCCATCAGCGCCCCGGACTGCGACGTCTTTGGCCGCATGCGCCCAGAGATGTTCATCGGCCGGGTGTCGGATGGCGTGCCGGTGATGGCGGCAACCTTTCGCGGCGGCGGCCCGGCCGGTCGACCGGCCAATGTCGGCGGCGCGGTGATCGAATATCGCCTCGCACACCGCGCCTGGCCGCGCGCCGGCGACCGCTTCGAAGTTCGCTCGGGCCTGGCCGACGTCGATGCCCGCTCACAAAAGGTGGTGCACTGGATGCTCGATCCGGTCACGGGCGACGCCTGGGGCACGGCCGAGGCTATCGCGGTCGCCCTGGATTTGAACGCCCGCAAGATGATCCCCAACAGCGAAGCCGATCAAGCCAGCATGCGCGGTCGGATCACGCCGGGCCTGACGATGTAGCGTCGGCGGCGTCTACGCGACCATGCTGCCCATCGCCGCCGCTAAGGCCGCGCAGGCGAGGTCCGGGCGCTCCATGGGCAGAAAATGGCCGGCGCCGGCAACGATTTGCCAATTGATGCCCGGAGTCGCCGGGTCGAGACGGCAGGCGGAATTAAATTCCGCCTGATACAGGTCGATCGGGCAGGCAAGGTTGGCCAGGGCGGCGCGGGTGTCGTGGCGTTGGGCGCGATACGTCGCCGCTTCCCATAGCGGGGCGCAGGCCAGCTTGACCTCACCCGACGGCAGGTCGTGAAAGCCCGCGGTCAAATAGTCGTTTAGCATGTCATCCGGCCAACCGACGAAGGCCCCGCGTCCGCGATAAGAGGCGCGAACCTGCGCCCGATTGTCATAGACCGCCCGCCGCCGCGCCGCGCCCGACGACAGATCGAAATGTCCAGCGTGCGGGTCGAACTCAAGGGGCAGAATCACCGGATCGAACAGCACCAGGCGCTTGGCGAACTTCGGTTCCGACGCCGTCGCCAATATCGACACCGTGGCGCCCATGGAATGGCCGGCGACGACTACGCCTTCCAGGTTCAAGACCTCGCGCAGGGCCAGCACATCGTCGCAATAGTCATTCCAGTCGGGGCGATCACCAGGATCGGCCGTCAGGGTCGCGCCGCCATGTCCGCGTTGATCGACCGCCAGAATGCGGCAATCCCGCGCCAGGGGCGCGAGGATATGGCGATAGGTCAGGGCGTTGAAGCCCGTGGCGTGAAGAAAGACCAGATCGACGGCGCGGTCGGCCGGGCCGAACTCCAGCACGCAGGCCGCGCCGGGGCCACGCCCTGGCAACGGAACCACGTGTTGGCGGAAAACCGGAGCGGTCAGTGCTTTTCCGGGGCGCCCTGGCCGGTCGACGAGGCGATCAAGGCCGCGATGCGATCGGTCGAGTCGGCCACCTGGCCCAGCATTTGCAGGGGCGAAGCGCCCGGACGCACGGCGGAAACAACCTGGTTGGCGGCGTTCTGCGCCATCGACACGGCGACATTCTGCGCCACGGCGAACTTCGAGGCGGCGGCGTCTTGATAGATGAAGCCGAAGGTCGGATAGGTCGTCCCGCCCAGATCGCGCGAGGGGTCGTACCAGACCTTGACCTCACTCCAGTCGCCGGCCGGCGAGACGTCGATCACGGTAACGTTCTGCTCAACATGGCCGCGCGCGCCTTCGATAATCGACCAATTGGCGTGGGTGATCTGGATAATGCGGTCGGTGAGCACTTGGCTGACCACGGCGACATGGCCAAGGCGCATGCGGCCGGTGGGCTTGAAGCACAGCACCGCGCCGGCCTTGGGGGTAAATCCGGTTTGATAGCGGCCGGCGGCCTGCTGCCACCAGGTGTGGGCGTCGCCGAAGATCTGGATGCCGCTCATCAGGCGGGCAAAGGGAACACACTGCCAGTATGATTCCGCCGACACGCCGCTGGGGCTGATGCTGACGAGCAGGGCGGCGGCGATGGAACCGAAGAGGGTCCCCAGGCGTTGCTGCATGTTGCGGAAAATTCCCCGATCTACGGGCCTATGCATACCCTGCCCCTCGATAGATGAAAAGAGCGTTTATCCCCGTCACCCGTTGAAAATATGTGAACAACTGCGACAACGGGTCACATTATCGGAACTCAAACACACCGGACGGATAAACAACTACTGTGTATTGTTACTCGATTTAACGATGCATATTGAAGATGTAACAATTTGTTTCGCTTAATTTGTCACACGCGAGGAAATGAATCGTAGTCATTGAAGTGCAATCGAGTGACGCGAATGCGCTATTTGAGCAAAGCGCGCGGACGATTCAACCTCCGGCGCACGGGCGTCCAAAGATGAAAGGCCGTCGATAAGAGTGTCTGACGTGTTACAAAGCCCGCCGTCCGACCCTCTTCGTCGGTCGCTCCGCAGATCACGTTTGCGCGACAATAAGTCTCAAGTCCGAATAAGCCGGCGACGCAAGGGAGGCTATGAGTCGCGCCGTCCCGCCCGCCGATAGGCGATGTTGAGCATCTCGACGAACATCGAAAAGGCGATGGCGAAATAGAGATAGCCGCGCGGCAGATGGAAGCCCAGGCCGTCGGCCACCAGGGCGACGCCAATCAAGAGAATGAACGCCAGGGCCAAAAGCTTGGTGGTCGGGCGATGGTGGATGAAGTCGCCCACCGGCTTGGCGGCGAACAGCATGACAAGGGTCGAGGCGACGACGGCGGCGACCATCACCGGCAGATTGGAGGTCATGCCGACAGCGGTGACGACGCTGTCGATCGAAAAGACGATATTGATCATGCCAATTTGCAGGATCACGCCCAACAGCTTGGCGTGGCCGCCCTGCGGCATCTCCTCATGTTTTTCGCCCTCAATGGCGTCATGGATTTCGGTCGTGCCCTTGGCCAGCAGGAACAGACCCCCGCCGATCAGCACCAGGTCCTTGACGCTCATCGCCCGGCCGAACGCGGTGAACAGTTCGACACTCAAGCGGGTCAGCCAGACGAGGCCGCCCAGCATGGCGATCCGCAAAACCATGGCCAGAGCCAGTCCGATCCGTCGGCCGGTCGAGCGTTGGCGCCGGTCGAGCCGGTGCACGGCCATGGCCAGAAAGACAATATTGTCGATCCCCAGAATAATCTCGAGGAAGGTCAAGGTGGCGAAGGACGCCAGCACTTCGCCGTTCAGGAACTGCGCCATGGGGCATTATGGGCGGGGCGAAGGGTGGGGAGCAATGGGGTATCGGCGGGAGGAGTGTTGCGCCTGACTAGTCGTCCGATTTGAACCGGAACGGGAGATTCACCCGCATCCCGTCAGTGACACAACGCCCATCGATGGTGCGCCGATCCGATTGGAAAAACTTCACCATTTCGGTCTGATCATCTGACCGAGACATCGCCTGCTCTAGGCTCAGGACCCATTAAAGGGATTCCCAAGGCGATGATGATCTGATTCACTGTCGGCGTCAGGAGGAGGCCGCCATGAGTGATTTGTTTTGGTTGTCGGAGGCGCAGATGCGCCGGATCAAGCCGTATTTTCCTCTGTCGCACGGCATGCCCC
>JANXUA010000089.1 GCA_025352085.1 Caulobacteraceae bacterium
CTGATCCTGACCATCGACAAGGATCTCGACTCCATGAGCTATTTCGATGTCGGCATGTTCGCCATGGCGATCATGCTGGCGGCCAAGGCGCGCGGCCTGGACACCTGCGGTCAGGGGGCGTGGAACAATTTCTGGTCGGTCACCCGCCGCGTGCTCGCCGTGCCGGACGATGAGTTCATCATCTGCGGCATATCCTTAGGCTACGCCGACGAGACCGCGCCGGTGAATACATTGGTCTCCGAACGCGAACCGGTTGAGGCGTTCGCGACGTTTCATGGGTTTTAGGCGGCGGCTAATTTGCCTCCCTCCCCTTTATGGGGAGGGTCGAGTCGCGAAGCGACCGGGGTGGGGAAGTTTGGTGAAAAGCGAGTGTTGGTGGGGAACGAGACTGCCCCACCCCGGACGTCGCTGACGCTCCGTCTCGACCCTCCCCATAAAGGGGAGGGAGGAGCCCTAGCGTTTCACCACCGCCTCCCCTACCTTCGCGTTCATGTCCCGTTCCCCTGAACCTACCGGCGTATCCGACGTTTCGGGCGCCTTTGTCCACGACCACGCCGCGCCTATGCTGTGGACACCGCACCGGCCGGCGCGGCCGGACAAGTCCGAGGGCGGCAGACGCTTCGAGCTGGTCAGCGACTATGAGCCGGCCGGGGACCAGCCCGCCGCCATCGCCGATCTGGTCGCCGGCATCGCGGCGCGCGAGCACGATCAGGTCCTGCTCGGCGTCACCGGCTCGGGCAAGACCTTCACCATGGCCAAGATCATCGAGGCGACCCAGCGTCCGGCCCTGATCCTGGCGCACAACAAGACCTTGGCGGCCCAGCTCTACAGCGAGTTCAGGAGCTATTTTCCGAACAATGCGGTGGAGTATTTCGTCTCCTACTACGACTACTATCAGCCCGAGGCCTATGTCGCCCGCACCGACACCTATATCGAAAAGGACTCCTCGCGGAACGAGCAGATCGACCGCATGCGCCACTCGGCCACCCGCGCCATTTTGGAGCGCGACGATGTGATCGTGGTCGCCTCGGTGTCGTGCATCTACGGCATCGGCTCCGTGGAGACCTACACCGCGATGACCTTCTCGATCAGCGTCGACGATACGGTCGACGAGAAGCGGCTGATGGCCGATCTGGTCGCCCAGCAGTACAAGCGCAACGATCAGGCGTTCGAGCGCGGGACCTTCCGTCGGCGCGGCGACACCATCGAGATCTTTCCCGCCCACTATGAGGACCGCGCCTGGCGCGTGACCCTGTTTGGCGACGTGGTCGAGGCCATCGCCGAATTCGACCCCCTGACCGGCCGCAAAACCGCCGATCTGCCGAGCGTGAAGATCTACGCCAACAGCCACTATGTCACCCCGCGCCCGACCCTCAACCAGGCGGTCAACGCCATCAAGGCCGAGCTGAAGCCGCGCCTCGACTGGATGGTCGCCAACGGCAAGCTGCTGGAAGCCCAGCGCCTTGAACAGAGAACGACCTTCGACATCGAAATGATCGAGGCCACCGGCTCCTGCGCGGGCATCGAGAACTATTCGCGCTATCTGACCGGCCGGCGCCCGGGCGAGCCGCCGCCGACCTTCTTCGAATACATCCCCGACAACGCCCTCCTGTTCGTCGACGAAAGCCACCAGACCATTCCGCAACTGGGGGCCATGTACAGGGGCGACTACAGCCGCAAATTCACCCTGTCCGAATACGGCTTTCGCCTGCCGTCATGCCTCGACAACCGCCCGCTCAAGTTCGAGGAGTGGGAGGCGATGCGGCCGGACAGCCTGTTCGTCTCGGCCACCCCCGCGGAGTGGGAGCTGGCCAAGGCCGGCGGCGTCTTCGTCGAACAGGTCATCCGTCCCACCGGCCTGATCGACCCGCCGGTCGAGGTCCGCCCGGTCAGCAAGGGCGGCTTCAGCCAGGTCGACGACGTCATCGCCGAATGCCGGGAGTTCGCCGCTCGCGGCTATCGCTCCCTGGTCACCGTCCTGACCAAGAAGATGGCCGAGGACCTCAGCGAGTACATGCACGAACAGGGGATGCGTGTACGTTACATGCACTCCGACATCGACACCCTGGAGCGGATCGAGATCATCCGCGACCTGCGCCTGGGCGCCTTCGATGTGCTGGTCGGGATCAACCTGCTGCGCGAGGGTCTCGACATCCCCGAGTGCGGCCTCGTCGCCATTCTCGATGCCGACAAGGAGGGTTTCCTGCGCAGCGAGACCAGCCTGATCCAGACCATCGGTCGCGCCGCGCGCAACGTCGATGGCCGGGTCATCCTCTACGCCGACGGCATCACCGGCTCGATGGAACGCGCCATGGCCGAGACCAGCCGTCGCCGCGAGAAACAGGCCGCCTGGAACCTCGAGCACGGCATCACGCCGGAGAGCATCAAGAGCCAGATCAAGGACCTGCTCGCCAGCCCCTACGAGCGCGGCGACCGCGTCACGGTCGACGTCGGCGTCGCCGAGGACAGCAAGCCCTTCCTCGGCAACAACTTCCAGACCACCCTGCGCGACCTCGAAGGCAAGATGCGCGAAGCCGCCGGCAACCTGGAGTTCGAAACCGCCGCCCGCATCCGCGACGAGATCAAGCGGCTCAAGCTGATGGACCTCGAATTCGCCAACGAGGCGATGACGCCAATGGGGGAGACGGTGGATCGGGAGGTGGTGAAGACGGCTCGGGCTGACGCGCGCGCGGAGGCCGCGGCGCGGTTCAGGAAGGGACGGCGGTAGCTCAGGCGCTCTTGCGAGGCGTCTCGAAGCTGATCTTCAGCTTCGCGCCCGTGGCCTTGGCGAACCGTTCCAGAGTGCGCGTCGAGGGCTTGGAACGCCCACTTTCCAGTCGCGCGATGACGGTCTGCGTGGTGTGCATCCGCTCCGCGACCTGTTCTTGGGTCAACCCTGCCTTCGCTCGGGCTTCGATGATGGCGGCCGCCAGGGGGAACTCGTCCTCCAGACCCTCGTAGGCCTCAACGTAATCCGGGTTCTTCAACCACTCGGCGTGGAGAGCGTCTATCGTCGTCATCGATCCACGTCCTTTGCTCGCTTGCGGGCCAGGTCCAATTCCCTGGCCGGCGTCTTCTGAGTCTTTTTCACGAACGCCCTGACGACGACGACACGCCGACCGCTCGCCGTCACATAGATCGCCCGCGCGATGCCGTCCTTGCCCGTCATCCGCATCTCCCAGAGCCGATCCCCGAGAAACTTGACGTGCGGTTCGCGCATCCGCTCGATTCCCTGACTTTGAACCAGTTCGACGATGCGCCTGAACCGCGCGAGCATATCGACCGGCAGGGCGTTGAGTTCAGCGTCGACCGTCTCGTTGAGCGTCTCGAACGATCCACATCGAGGGTCACATAGCAAAATCGCTATGTTCTGTCACGCGGAGATCGCGTCGGCATCACCACACCCACCTTCACATCAGCAAAGCGAACGATCCGAGGCCTGGTCGCGCCGCGATTAAATGCGGCCTGTCAGGCTTGACATATAAATTGCGTTTTGCAATAGTGTGGCTTAATGTCTTGCGAACCTCCCGCCCTCGACCCCGATACCCACCGCGCCGCGATGATCGCGCGCGCGGCGTGTCGTCGCGAGACGCTGGAGGAGCTGACCAGGGTTGGCATGGCTCTGTCCAAGGAGATCGCCATCCGGATGATCGACGGGCCGTATCATCCGGAGCTACGCCACGATCCCGGCCGCTCCTTCGCGGCGGTGTCGCGAGCGGTGCGATTGACCCTCGTGCTGGAAGCCAAGGTGGATCGGCAGATTCTTGCGTTGTGCAACGGAGACGTCGCGCCCGCCGAGACCTCGACGTCAACAAGGGCCGTCTCGAACGCCGGAACGCAGACCTTCGCCCGGCGCGTCTCCGACAGGGAAAGTCTCGTCGAGAGCGAACGTGCCGACCCCCAGGAAGTCACCGACGTTCCTCCCTCCCCTTCATGGGGAGGGTCAAGTCGCGAAGCGACCGGGGTGGGGAAGTGTGGATCGCCAGCGACGTTTCGGGATGACCTGGGCTCCCCCACCCCGGACTTCGCTTCGCTTCGTCTCGACCCTCCCCACTTCGGGGGAGGGAGGCTTGTCCACGAAGGTGACGATATTCCCGGAGACCTCGCCGTCCCCCCACCCCGCTCCCGCCCTGACAGCGGGAGTCGCCCTCTCCACTTCGGGGGAGGGAGGATGTGGAAAAACCCATCGCTGTAGGGTGCGCCGATCCTCCCTGTCGTGAGTGAAGCGACCGGCTCAGCCGTAGATCGGCGGCCTACGATCCTTCCACGGAACTTCCTTCTCCAGCTGTCCCGCCAGCCGGTACAGCGTCGCCTCGTCGGCGAACTTGGCGGTGAACATCATGCCGATGGGCAGGCCGCTCTGCGACTGCCACAGCGGCACGCTGACCGAGGGCTGGCCGGTGAAGTTGAACGGCGGGGTGGTGGCGTAGGTGCTGCTCTGGCGGCGGTCGAATTCCTTGAGGTCTGTGGTGTTGGGATCGAGCCAGTCGACCCGGGGGCTCGGCGTGCTCATGGTCGGCGTCAGGTAGACGTCCTGGTCGACGAAGCGGCTGAGGATATGCATGTTGAACACCCGGAGCTGGCGCCAGCCGGTCAGGGCCTGCTGGCCAGTCAGGCGGCGGCCGCCGTCGTAGGCGCGCTGCGCTAGCGGGCCAAGCTCGCCGGGCTGGGGTTCGCGGCCGAGGCGTTCGATCCACTCCAGCATGGCGGCGGAGAAGTTCGAGGCGCTGACCAGGGCCTGGGCGCGGTACATCTTGCGGTAGTCGATGCCGAGGCCGCCCTCGACGACCTCGTGGCCGAGGCGCTTGAGGAGGTCGGCGGTGTCCTGCAGCTTCTTCTCGACCTCGGGATCGATCGGCCGGCCACTGGGCGTCTCTGCGGACCAGAACACCCGCAGCTTGCCGGGGCTTTTCGACACCTCATCGAGGTACGGCCCCGCCTTGGCCGGGGCCTGGAACGGATCGTTGGGCTGGGGATAGCCGGTGGCGTCGAGCATGGCGGCGCTGTCGCGCACCGTTCGGCTGACGACGTGATGGACGGAGAAGCCCATGGCGCCGTCGCCGATCTCGCAGATCGGGGTGCGATCGCGGGTGATCTTCATCCCGACCAGGCCGCAGTTGGCGGCGGGGATGCGGATCGAGCCGAGGCCGTCGCTGGCGTGGGCCATCGGCACCATGCCGGACGCCGTGGCGCTGGCCGCGCCGCCGCTGGAGCCGCCGCTGATGTGGTCGGGATTCCACGGGTTGCGGCAGGCGCCGAGGCGCTGCGAGTTGGTGACGCCGGGGATGCCGAACTCCGGGGTGTTGGTCTTGCCGGCGAGGACCACGCCGGCGGCGCGGTAGCGTTTGACCAGTTCGCTGTCCTCGGTGTCCGACGGCTCCTGAGCGTACATCGAGCCGGAGCTGCGCGGCCAGCCCTTCACCCGGGCGCCGAGGTCCTTGATCAGGAACGGCACGCCCTTGAAC